>NZ_JBTIXF010000007.1:0-158979 GCF_055793945.1 Plantactinospora sp. A48
GACCTGCTCCGTGGCCCGGTGCTGATCCTGGCTGTGGCGTTGCTCACCCTGCTGCTCGGCCGCCGGGCCGGGCTGCCAACCTTCGGCCTCGGTGCACCTGGGCCGGGTCGGCGCGCTGCGCGGGGCGTACCCGTCGGTGGTCGTGGGGATCTTCGGCGCCGAGGGCCCGGTCCCGGCGGCGGCGCCCGGCGTGCTGGTGATCGCGGCCGGTGACGGCGCCGAGTTCGCCGCCGAGTGGGACGGGGTACGCCGGTGGTGAGGTGGCTGCGCACCCTGGTCGGGCCGGTCGTCCTGGTGGTGCTGGTGGGTCTGGCCGGCGTCGTGCTCGGGCGGGTGTACGCCGACGCGCTGCTCGGCTGGCTGGTCCTCGGCGCCGCGGCGGGGTCGGTGCTGGTCAGCGTCGCGGCCCGGCGGCTGCCGTCCTGGCTCGTCGCGCCGCTGTCCGTGCTCGGCCTGCTCGGCTACGCCACCGTCGGCCTGTGGTTGGCGGCCCGGCACTCCGACGTCCCGGGGGCGTTGCCGGCGGTGGCGCTGGACGCGGTCCGCAACGGTATCCCCCGGCTGCTGACCGCGCTGATCCCGGTCCAACCCACCCCGGACACCGTGGTGGTGCCGCTGGTGGTGGCCTGGCTGTCCGGGCTGGCCGGAGCCGAGGTGGTGTTGCGGACCAACCGGGTCCTGCTCAGCTACCTGCCGGCCACCCTGTTCTACGCGGGCGCGCTGTACGTGGTGGGGCCGAACGCCGAGCGCGCGGTCTGGCCCTCGGTGGGCTTCGCCGCCGCCGCGGCGGTCGGGCTGGCGGTCTCCGGCCTGCGCGCCGACCCGCCGGGCGGTGACCGGACCGACCCGGCGGCGGCGCTCACCCCCGCCCTGCGCGCCGCGCTGCGACTGCGGCTGCTGGCCAGCACCGCGGCCGGGCTGACCCTGGTGGTGGGGCTGTCCGCCGTCCTGGCGCCGGTGGTGGCCGGGCGCGACGACGGAGCCCCGGTGGACCCTCGGCAGTACGTCGAACCGCCCACCGTCGACAGCCTGGACGAGAGCCCGCTGATCCGGATCTCCGGCTGGGCGCTGCACCCGGACCAGGAGTTGTTCCAGCTGTCCAGCCAGCGGCAGCCGCGTACCGGGCCCGACCATGACGGCGGCGCGGTGGCACCCACCGACGACGCCGACGGCGATCCGGACGGCGCCGATCCCGGTGACACCGATCCCGGCGGTGACGATCCGGGCGACACCGATCCCGACGGTGGCGCGGTCGCCGGGCTGCCCGTGCGGCTGGCCGTGCTCAGTGACTACGACGGGGTGACCTGGCAGGTCGGCGCCACCTACCGCAACGCCGGCCGGATCCTGCCGCCCACCCCGCCGGACCCGGACGTCACCGTCGACACCGTGCGGCAGGACATCACCATCACCGGGCTGAGCGGTCAGCTGCTGCCGGCCGTGGCCACCCCGGAGCGGGTCGCCGGGGCCAGGGTGGCGTACGACGCGGCCACCGGCACCCTGATCCGGCCCGAAGGCCTGGCCCCCGGGGTGCGGTACGAGGTGGTCTCGGCGCTGGAACGGCCCGATCCGAACGCGCTGGCCCTGGCCGACGTGCCGGCCGGGGACGAGGTGGCCCGGGTACTACAGGTCCCCGACGGCGCCCCCGACCAGTTGCGGTCCCTCGCCGAGCAACTGGCCGACGGCAACGGCGCCCCGTACGCCCGCGCCGACGCGCTGCAGAGCTTCCTGTCCGAGCACTATCGGCTGGTCTCCGACGCGCCCAGCGGACACGCCTACCCGAACCTGAAGTTCTTCCTGTTCGGTCCGCGCAACGGCGGCGGGCAGCGCGGCACCTCGGAGCAGTTCGCCGCCGCGTACGCGGTGTTGGGCCGGATGATGGGGTTGCCCACCCGGGTGGTGGTGGGCTTCTCGTCGGCCACCGGCAGCGGGCCGGTGCGCGCCGCCGACGCGTACGCCTGGCCGGAGGTGCTGTTCCAGGGCGTGGGCTGGGTGGCGTTCGACCCGCTGCCACGACCCAACACCCAGCCCCGGCCGGTCGAGGAGGACTTCAAACCCAAGCCGGAGGATCCGCCGCCCACGCCGGAGGACGACCCACCGACCGCCGCGCCGACACCGTCGGCCAGCGCGGAGCCGGCCGCCGCGGCACGGCACGGCGGAGGCGTACCCGCGCCGGTGCTGGCCTCCGGCGGTGCCGGTGGGGTGCTGCTGCTGATCGCCGCGCTGGCGCTGACCCTGGTCCTGCTGCGCCGGGCGCAGCGCCGCCGCCGGTTGGCCGAGGGCAGCCCGGCCGAGCGGATCGCCGGCGCCTGGCAGGAGGTGGTCGACGCGCTGCGACTGGCCGGCCGGCCCGCTGGCCTCGATCTGTCCGCCAGCGAGGTGGCCCGGCACGCCCGCGCGGTGATCGAGGCTCCCCCACCCGGCCGGCGCTCGGGCCGCCGCGGCGCCGGTGCCGGTACGGCTCCTCCCGCCGCCCCGGCCACCTCAGCCCCGGCCGCTTCCACCGCCCCGGCCACCTCCAGCCCGGCCACCTCCGCCTCGGCCGCTCCCGCCCCGGCCACCTCAGCCTCCGCCCCTTCCGCCGCTCCGGCGTTCACCGGCCCGGACCTCGACCGGCTCGCCGATCTGGTCAACCGCAGCGCCTTCGCCCCGGACTTCGTCGACGACCCGGCCGCCCGACAGGCCGCCGCCGACGCGGTCGCGTACGCCACGGCGCTACGCGAGCGGCGCCCCTGGTGGCGGCGACTGTGGTGGTCGGTCAATCCCGGCCCGCTGCGCTGGCGCCGCTGACCCCGCCCGCGGTCCCCGCCCGCCGTCTCTCGATCAACTCAATGCCGGCGATATCGGGGTGTCCGGATCAGCCCAACCCCCCGATATCGCCGGAATTGTGTTGACCATGGGGTTGGCCACGGCTCCCGTGGGCGGGGTATCTAGGCGGACCGGGGCGCGTCGACGAGCTCCCTCGGCGGAGCTAGCAGGGCGCGTTCGGTACGGGCCAGCGCGGGCAGCCCGTGCCGGCGACGGATCGCCATCCAACCGAAGGTCGCGGCCAGCACCACAACTGCCAGAATCGTCAGCAGCACGGCGTCGGGCGCGTCGAGCAGCTTGACCGCGCTGGCCACCAGCACCACGGTGAGCGCGCGACGGACCAGGCCGCCGGGTGCGCGCGCCGACAACTGGGCACCGATCCAGGCCCCCGGTATCGCGCCCAGCAGAAGCGAGGTGGTCAGGTCCATCCGGAAGTCGCCGAAGAGCAGATGGCCGCTGGCGGCGGCGGCGACCAGCGGCACGGCCTGGATCAGATCGGTGCCGACAAGCCTCGCCGGGGAGAGCAAAGGGTAGATCATCATCATTGCGATGATGATGAGCGAACCGGAGCCGACGCTGGTCATACCGACGACCAGCCCACCGACCGCGCCGACCAGTACGGTCGGCAGCGGCCGGACCCGCAGCGCCGCGTCCGGCACCGCCGCGTCGGACTCGGTGGCACCACCGCCGGCCGCCCGGTTCCGGCGCTCGGCGGCGTGCGCGACCATCCGGGTGTAGGTCCGGAACACCAGACCGGCGGCGGCCAGCAGCAGGGCCACCCCGAGTGCCGTCTTGATGCCCTGTTGGAGCCGCTCGCCATCGCCGAGCGCCCGCAGCAGCCAGACCCCGGCGAACGCGGTGGGCACGCTACCCACGCAGAGCCAGCCGACCAGGGGCCAACTCACGGTGCGACGGCGGATGTGTACGAGCCCACCGACCGGTTTCATGATCGCGCTGACCATCAGGTCGCTGGACACCGCCGCGAGCGGCGGAACCCCGAAGAAGATGACGAGCATCGGGGTCATCAACGCCCCGCCGCCCATGCCGGTCAGCCCGACAACGATACCGACGCCGCAACCGGCCAGCACCAACGCCCAGTCCACTCTATCGAGGATGGTGGCTCTCTCGGTAAAAGTCGAGCTTTCCGATGGGAAAGGTTTAACCCCCGTTCGGGCGCCACCGCCAAACGCCGAGGTCGCGGCGGCTCGTGTCGGTATTTGCGACAGGTGAACATTGGTCAGGGCTTGCGGGCCACCGCTCCGTACGCGGCCACGTCGGCTGGCGCGGGTCGCGATCCGGGGTCACCGTCGGGCCGCCAGTCCACCACGGACACGACGCCCGGCGGCACCAGGTCCAGCCCGGCGAAGAACCGGACGAAGGCGTCGCGGCTCCGTGGCACCAGTGTGCCCTGCTCGGGGGTCATCGCGCCGCGCACCTCGGCCACCTGCTCGGGCGGCATGAAATCCAGGGTGCCGTGCGACATGGCCAGGTAGCTGCCCGAGGGCAGGGCGTCGACCAGCCGCCCCACCGCGTCGAACGGGTCCTCGTCCGCACGGACGAAGTGCAGCACGGCGACCAGCATCAACGCGATCGGCCGGCCGAGATCCAGGGTCGCGATCAGGTCCGGATGCTCCAGGATCTTCTCGGGCTCCCGCAGATCCGCGTCCAGGTACGCCGTCCGCCCCGCACCGGAGCCGGTGAGCAGGGCCCGCGCGTGTGCCAGCACGATCGGATCGTTGTCCGCGTACACGATGCGGGTCTCCGGCGCGATCGACTGCGCCACCTCGTGCGTGTTGTCGGCGGCCGGGATGCCCGTACCGATGTCCAGGAACTGCCGCAGCCCGGCCTCACCGGCCAGGTACGTCACGGCCCGGCGCAGGAACCTGCGATTCTCCACCGCCGCGGTGCGGACCGTCGGGAACACCGCGGCCATCGCGTCCCCCGCCGCCCGGTCGGCGGCGAAGTTGTCCTTGCCCCCCAACAGATAGTCGTACCGCCGGGCCGGGTTCGCCACCGTCGTGTCGATCCGTGGCCCCGCCCGCCCATTATCCACTCCGGACACCGATGACCTCCCCCGTCGATCTGCCGTCCGTTCATCACCGTACCCCGGGGACCGGCCGGCGGTCGGTGCCGTCGACGGGCGGCACCGGGCCGGCTCGCCGCCGACCACTGGCATGATCGTCACCATGTCCGTCGAACCCGCCCCGCCACCGGACGCGCACCCCACACCGCCGCCCGGCAGCGGCAACGGCAGCAGCGGCAGCGGCGGCAGCAGCAACGGCAACGGCCCCGCACCGAACGCCGAATCCGCCGCGCCGTCCGGCACCGGCCCCGCATCGTCGCTCGCCAACGCCAACGCCAACGGCACCGGCACCGACACCGGCATCGCGCCGTCGGCCGGCACCGACCGAGCGTTGACGGCGTTCGATGACTGGGAGCGGCGGGCCTGGCGGGACCGGGCCGCTGTCTACGCCGACAGCTACGCGGTGGTCTGCGCGTACCCGGCCGAATCACTGCTGGACGCGGCCGGAGTCGGCCCGCGGACCCGGCTGTTGGACGTGGGCACCGGTCCCGGCACGGTCGCGGGGTTGGGCGCCGCGCGCGGCGCCCGGGTGACCGCGGTGGACGCCGAACCCAGCATGGTACGGCTGGCCGCCAGCCGGGTACCGGACGCCGAGGTGCGGGCGGCGGTCCTGCCCGACCTGCCGTTCCCGGACGGCGCCTTCGACGCGGTGACCGGCAACTTCGTGATCAACCACGTCGGACGACCGGTCGCCGCCGTCGCCGAACTGCGTCGGGTGACCCGCCCCGGCGGCCGGGTGGCGCTCACGGTCTGGCCACAGCCACCGGCACCCACGCAACGGCTGTGGATCGAAGTGCTGGCCGCCGCCGGGCTGACCGGTCCGGATGACCTGCCAACGGTCGCCGACGCGGACAACTTCGCCCGTACCCCGGAAGGATTCAGCGGGTTGCTGCGGGCCGGCGGCCTCACCGACGTCATCTGCCAGCGGTTGGACTGGGAACTGCGGATCGATCCGGACCGCTGGTGGCAGGGGCCGGCACACGGGCTCGGCCAGCTCGGCCGGGTCCTCCCCCGGCTCGACCCGGCCGGACAGGCCGTGCTGCGACGGCACTACGACCGGCTGTCCGCCCGGTACCGCACCGCCGACGGGCAGCTCGCGCTGCCCACCACCGCCCTGCTGGCCACCGGCCGCGTCCCGACCGGCTAGGGCCGTGGCAAGCCTCTGGCCGGTCGCCTAGGGTCGCGTCAAAACCCCTGGCCCGCCTGCGTTGGCGTCGGCTCGATCGAGGACTTTGACACCGACCCCAGCCGTCCTGGAGGCGCACCGCCAGACCGGCCCACCGGAACCGGCAGACGGGCCGCTGGTCGACCGGCCCCGGCGGTGGTCGGTCCCCGCGCGAACGCGGCGGGGCCCAGCCGTGAGGCCGGGCCCGCCGTTTCAGATCCGCCCGATCCGGACCACCCGCCACCGGGCGGGCGGTGGGTGGTCCGGACTGCTCGGGCTGGTTACGGGGTCGGACGATCAGCGCTGCAGGGTGAGCACGCCCGGCCGCCAGGGCAGCAGGTTGTAGTCGCCGCTGGCGGTGGGCGACTTGCCCTGGTAGAGCAGTTGCAGGTTGCAGGGGTCGATCGTCTTGGTCTGGTCGGGGTTGTTGCGGACCAGGTCACCGTGGCTGATGTCGTTGGTCCAGGTGGCCCCGCTGTTGGCCTTGCCGGCGAACGGGTTGCTCTCGCTGGCGGCGTTCGGGGTCCAGTTGCCGCTGAGGCTGCTGGCGGTGAACGAGCGGAAGTAGCGGTTCTCGCTCGCCCCCCGCGCCTCGACCATCATCAGGTACTGGTTCTGACCGGCGACCTTGTAGACCTCGACCGCCTCGAACAGGTTCTTGGTCGTGTCGCTCAGGACCGTGGTGTAGTTCGAGCCGAAGCTGCTGGGGAAGTTCCCGATCGGCATGCTGGCCCGGTAGATCTTGCCGTTGTCACCGGCGAAGAACAGGTACATGTTCTGGCCGTCCCCGATCAGGGTCTGGTCGATCGGGCCGTAGGGGGCATCGGGGACGCTGCCGGTGAACAGCGGCTGCGGCGCGGACCACCCGTTGGGGTTCGTCGGGTCGCTGGAGGTGCGGTAGATGAACGGCCAGGAACCCCACTGGTACGCCAGCACCCAGATGTTCTTCGGGGCGAAGTAGAACAGCGTCGGGGCCACGGTGCCGGAGTTCATTCCGGTCTGGGGGGCCGATGCCATGTCGGACCAGTTCGTGAACGGGCCGAAGGCCATCGACCCGTACGAGCCGGAGGAGTTGACGTTCGACGCGTAGACCAGGTGCTTGCCGTTGTAGACGACGTTGGTGAAGTCCTTCACCGACACCCACCCGTTCTTCGGGTTCGCCAGCGAACCCGTCGAGGTCCACCGGTACGACGACGGCAGCGAGCAGTTGTTCGGCGGCGGGCTGGTCGGCGGGGCGCTCGTGGGTGGCGCGCTGGTCGGCGGCGCGCTGGTCGGCGGCGCGCTGGTGGGTGGGGTGCTGGTCGGCGGCGCGCTGGTCGGCGGTCCGCTGGTCGGCACCGTGCCACCGTCACACGCCACGCCGTTGAGGGCGAAGTTCGTCGGCGTCGGGTTGCTGCCGGTCCACGAGCCGTTGAAGCCGAACGAAACCGTGCCGTTGGTCGGGACCGAGCCGTTGTAGCTCATGCTCTTCGCGGTGACGGCCGAACCGCTCTGGGTCAGCGCCGTGTTCCAGGCCTGCTGCACCGTCTGCCCGGCACCGAACGACCAGGTCAGCGTCCAACTGGACACGGCATCGCCGAGGTTGGTGATGGTGACGTTGGCCCCGAAGCCGCCCTGCCACTGCGACGACACGGCGTAGTTGACCGAACATCCGGCGGTGGCGGCGGAGGCCGGCAAGGCCATGATCGCCGGCAACGCCAGCAACGCGACGCCGGCCGACACCAGGCCGGCATTCGTCGCTCTGAATCTCCTCATAACGCACCCTTCCTGGGGGATGGCGACCTACGCATTTGCTGGGACCACTTTGTGAGCGCTAACAGTCGTATCGGGTATGTTACGGGAGCGCTCCCAGACCCTCAATGCTCTTCGATGAGTCGCTGCCACGAAGCCGCGCTCCGTCGCTGGTCAGTGACGCAGAAGGCAACCGCCGGCAGATACGGACCGCAACGGTGCTCACGTTAAGGAAGGGCCCCCTGTTATCGCTTTCGGTAGAGGAGGGGCCCCTTCCTGGCGCCCCGGACCGCGTTCCGGCCCGGTGGGGCGCGAGCGGGACTAGTATCCGGCTCATATCCGGGCAAAAGGGGGAAGCGGTGCCGTATCTATCGGTCGGGGCGGAAAACTCGGGGACCATCGACATCTACTACGAGGACCACGGGGACGGGCCACCCGTGGTCCTGATCCACGGCTTTCCGCTCAGCGGGGCGGCCTGGGAGAAGCAGGTGACCGCGCTGGTCGCCGCCGGCTTCCGGACCATCGCGTACGACCGGCGCGGCTTCGGCCGCTCCAGCCAGCCCGTGGACGGGTACGACTACGACGTCTTCGCCACCGACCTGGCCGAGTTGCTGACCGTGCTGGACCTGAACGACGTGGTGCTGGTGGGGCACTCGATGGGCACCGGCGAGGTCACCCGCTACCTGGCCCGGTTCGGTTCGGACCGGATCAGCAAGGTCGTGCTGATCTCGCCGATCCCGCCGTACCTGCTGAAGAAGACGGACAACCCCGAGGGCGTCGACCAGAGCGTCTTCGACCAGATCAAGGCGGCCATCATGGCTGACCGGTACGCCTACCAGACCCAGTTCCTGCGCGACTTCTACAACCTGGACCAGAACCTCGGCAAGCGGGTCAGCGAGGAGGTGGTCCGGGCCAACTGGACCGTCGCGGTCAACGCCTCCCCGATCGGTACGCTGGCCTCCGTCGACGCCTGGCTCACCGACTTCCGCCCGGACGTGGCCGCGATCGACGTACCGGCGCTGATCATCCAGGGCGACGCCGACCGGATCCTGCCGTTCCCCGCCACCGGACAACGGCTCGCGGCGGCGATCCCGGACAGCAGACTCATGGTCATCGAGAACGGCTCGCACGGGATCCCGTGGACCCACGGCGACGAGATCAACCGGGAGTTGCTTACCTTCCTCAAGTAGGCGCCGGGAAAACCGGGCGAGCTGTCGAATCCGCGTACCGGCGATCGTGTAGAGGGCGCCGGCCCGGCCGCACCGGCCGGTCCACCCACGGTACGAGGAGGATGGCGACATGAAGCAGTACCTGCTCAGCATCTACCAGCCCGACGGCGGCACTCCCCCGCCCGAGGTACTGGAACCGATCATGCGCGACCTCCGGGCGCTGAACGCCGACCTGCGCGCCGCCGGCGCCTGGGTCTTCTCCGCCGGCCTGCACCCACCGGAGAGCGCCACCGTGTTGCGGGCCAGCGGCGACGACGTGTCGATGATCGACGGGCCGTTCGTGGAGGGCAAGGAACACCTGGGCGGGTTCACCGTGATCCGCGCCGCCGACCTGGACGAGGCCCTTGACTGGGGTCGCCGGCTGTCCCTGGCCACCACGTTGCCGGTGGAGGTGCGACCGGTACAGGACGGACCCCCCGCGTGAGCCCGGCCCCGCCGACCGATCCGCCGAGCGGCGCACCGAACAACCCGGGGGCTGGACCGGCGGCCGATCCGCCGACCGGCTCGGTGCGCGACCCGGGGGCTGGACCGGCGGCCGATCCGCCGACCGGCTCGGTGCGCGACCCGGCCGTCGGCACGGCGGACATCGAACGGGTCTTCCGGGCCGAGTACGGCCGGGCGGTGGCGGTCCTGGTCCGCCTGGTCGGGGACATCGACACCGCCGAGGAGGCCGTCCAGGACGCCTTCACCGACGCCGTACGCCGCTGGCCCCGGACCGGCCTGCCGCCCCGCCCCGCCGGTTGGATCATCACGACCGCCCGCAACCGGGCCATCGACCGGCATCGTCGGGAGGCCCTGCGGCTGGACCGGCACGCCGAGGCCATTCTGCTGAACGCCACCGACGAGCCGACCGGGGAGAGCGCCGTGCCCGACGACCGGCTCCGACTCGTCTTCACCTGTTGCCACCCCGCGCTCGCCCCCGATGCCCGGGTCGCGCTGACCCTGCGGCTGCTCGGCGGGCTCACCACCGCCGAGATCGCGCGCGCGTTCCTGGTGTCCGAGCCGACGATGGCGCAGCGGCTGGTCCGGGCGAAGAACAAGATCCGGACGGCCGGCATCCCGTACCGGCTGCCCCGGGAGGCGGACCTGCCCGCCCGGCTGCGCGCGGTGCTGGCGGTGATCTATCTCGTGTTCAACGAGGGCTACGCCGCCACCTCCGGTGCCGCGTTGGTCCGGGCCGACCTGTGCGCCGAGGCGGTCCGGCTGGGCCGGTTGCTCACCGCCCTCATGCCCGACGAGCCGGAGGTGTGGGGACTGCTGGCGCTGATGCTGCTCACCGAGTCCCGCCGGGCCGTCCGCACCGACCCGGACGGTGTCCTGGTACCGCTCGGCGAGCAGGACCGGACCGGTTGGGACCGGCCGCTCATCGCCGAGGGCCAGGCCATCGTGCGGGGCCTGCTGCGCCGCGACCAGCCCGGTCCGTACCAGATCCAGGCCGCCATCGCCGCGGTCCACAGCGCCGCGCCGACCGCCGCCGACACCGACTGGGTCCAGATCCGCATCCTGTACGACCAGCTCCTGACGTACCGGCCGGATCCGGTGGTGGCGCTCAACCGGGCGGTGGCGGTGGCCGAGACCGACGGGCCGGCCGCGGCGCTCGCCCTCGTCGACGGCCTGGACCTCGACGGATACCACGTCTTCCACGCGGTCCGGGCCGACCTGCTGCGCCGGCTCGACCGGATCGCCGAGGCGACGACGGCGTACGGGACAGCCGCCGAACGCGCCGGCAACAGCGCCGAACGGGCGTTCCTGCTGCGTCGCCGCGCCGCCCTCGGCACGGAATAGCCCGTACCGTCCGACGACGTTCCGGGCCGCCTACCGCCGGTCGGCCCGCAGCATGCCCACACCGGAGCTGGCGTCCAGCTCGACCCGGTCCTTCGTGCGCGCCCAGTCCGGCTGCTGGATGACGGTCCCGCCGCCCACACCCCCACGCCGGTCGCCGTCGACGTCCACCAGGCCCGCGCCGCCGCCGAACCGGACCCGGATCGGGGCCCGGCCGCTCAGGTGGACCAGGACCTGCCCGGCACCCCCGCGCACGCCCAGGACGACCTGACCCTGCGGCGCCGGCAGGGAGACCTCGATCCGCGCCGCCCCGCCGACGAACTCGATCCCGGCCACCCGGCCCGCCCGCAGCTCGAGGGTCTCCTCCCGCGCCCCGCCGGCCAGGCGAAGGCGCCAGCGCACCGTACGGTTGAGCGTGATGCTCACGATTGCCGTGCCCGAGCCATCGGTCGGCGCCAGCCGCGCCACCACGGTGTCGTCGTCGACCGTGACGACCGGCCGCACCCGGGAACCCTCCGGAGTGGAGACCCGGGACAGTTCGTCGCCGAGGTCGGCCGTGGAGATACGTACCGCGTCCGCGTTGTCGACCAGTTGCAGGGTGGCCTCGCGTTGGTCCGGTGCGGGCGGACGCCGGCCGGGGGAACCCGCCATCCTCTGGTCGTCGGCGGGCTCCGGTGTGCTGCGGCCGGAGGCGGAACCCACCCGGCGGCCCTGGGGCGGAACGGGTTCGGTGGGTGCGCCCCGGCCGGTCCGATCATCCAGCCGTCCGCCGTCGCCCGAGCGCCGCTCGGGCGAGGTGCAGCCCGAAACCAGCACGGCCAGGACGGCGAGTCCAGCCAGGACCAGCAGATACCGGCCCTTCCTCCGCGTGGTCATCGAAGCCTCCTCGCTCGTGACCCGTGTCCTGACCCGACACTCTCCGCGAGAACCTCATGTTATGCAAGATCATGGCGGACCGCCAGCAGCGCCCGAACCCGTACCAACCGCCCGCTGGACCTCGCCCGGCCCGACCGCGACCGTTATCGTTCGCGGGTGACCTTCTCGATCGTGGCCCGCTCCACCGACGGCCGGCTGCACGGGGTGGCCGTGGCCAGCAAGTTCCTCGCGGTCGGCGCGGCGGTGCCGGGCGCCGAGGCGCGGGTCGGCGCGGTCGCCACCCAGGCGTACGCGAACCTCGCCTACCGGCCGCAGGCGCTGGCCATGCTGCGTACCGGGGTGGCCGCGGCCGACGTGGTGGCCGGGCTGATCGCCGCCGACCCGGGTCGCGACCAGCGGCAGGTCGGGGTGGTCGGCGTCGACGGTGACGGCGCCACCTACACCGGCGGCGGCTGCCACGACTGGGCCGGTGGCCAGGCCGGGCCGGGCTGGGCCGCACAGGGCAACATCCTGACCGGACCCGAGGTGATCGACGCACTCCGGGACGCCTGGCTGGCCGGCGCCGACGAACCGCGGTTCGCCGTACGGCTGCTCGCGGCGCTGCGCGCCGGGGACCGCGCGGGCGGTGACCGGCGGGGTCGGCAGAGCGCGGCGTTGCTGGTGGTGTGTCCCGGCGGCGGGTACGGCGGTGGCAGTGACGTGCTGGTGGACCTGCGGGTCGACGACCACCCGGACCCGGTCGCCGAACTGGGCCGACTGCTGGACATCCACACCATGCTGTTCGAGAAGCCCGATCCCGACACCCTGCTGGACCTCACCGGTGAGCTGGCCGCCGAGGTGGGTCGCCGGCTCGCCGCGCTCGGCCACCCGCCGACCGGTGCCGACCTCGACGCCGCCCTGGAGTCCTGGGCGGGTGTGGAGAACCTCGAGGAACGCCTGGTGCCCGGCCGGATCGACCCGGTGGTCCTGGAACACCTGCGCAAACTGCCCTGAGTCCGGTCCGTCAGACAGCAGGTGCCCGCGCCACGGGCGAACCACGGGCGCGGATCCGCCAACCGGAACGGATCCGGGAACGGTCGTCGTTCACGTACCAGGGGGTCGGGTCAGCCGAACGAGAGCCAGCGCAGGCCGAGGCGGTCGGCCGCGGTCCGCTCGGCTGGGCTGATCGGTGCCCGGCCGGTGGCCTTGGCGATGAAGGTCCGCCGGTCCCAGCCGAGGTCCGCGTACCGGGTCGGCCGGTCGTCGACCGCACCGTCGTCAACCGCACCGTCGCCGGCGGTCCCGGTCTCGGCCGTCTCGCCGAGCAGCAGGCGTTCGATGGCCTCCGCGGCCTCCGGGCTGAGCCACGGCTGCCGGTCGAGCGCCGCCGCGAGGTCCAGCCCGTGTACGCCGAGTTCGACCACCCGGGTCAGCAGGAACTCGTCCAGTTCCATCGGGTCGCCGTGCCGGGTGAGCACCAGCCGGTCCGGCGGTTGGTCGGCGACGGCTTGCCGGACGGCCCGGCAGGTACGGTCCAGTTCCTCGGCGATGGCGCGCCCGCTGGACGCGCTGGACGCCTCGTTCCGCGCGGCCACCACCCGGGCCGCGTCGGTGGCCGGGAGGAACTTGGTTGGCGCGTAGTAGCCGGCGGCGTCCACCTCGGCCCGCTCCGGTGCCGGTTGGGCCAGCATCTCCAGCACCCGCGCGGTGGCCGTACGCACATGGGCGAGCAGGTCGGCCACGGTCCACGGCGGACAGTCGGTGGGCCGGACAAAGGATTCCTCGGGGAGGTCCAGCATCACCTCGGTGAGTCGCCCGGCCTCGGCGGCGAAGGCTGCCCGGACCGTCATGTCGGCTTGAAGCCGGTGGAGTCGGCGAGGCGGGGCACCACCCGATGCACGGTGGCCAGCACCAGGCCGACGACCAGACAGGTGGTGCCGGTGATGCCGAGGGCACTGCCGGCGTACGCGACCAGCAGCCGGTTGCCGCTCAGTTCGTCGGGCGGGGTGGGGCGCAGGGCGAGGGTCCAGTCGGCGGCGTACCAGGCCGCCGCCAGCGACGCCACGGCGCCCATCAGCAGCAGGCCGGTGGCGATCCGGTGGGCGTCGGCGGACCGAGGCTGGGTGTCCAGCCGGTCGGTCTGCAACAGGCCCAGCCCAACGAGCGACGCCCAGACCCCGACGATGAGCAGCGAGGCGACCGCGTCGCTCGGCCGGTGCCAGCCGGCCGACAGGGTGGCCACCCCCGCCAGCGCCGTGTAGATGGCGCCGATGAACGTCCCCCACACCCGGGCGGTACGCGGCAACACCATGATCAGTGCGACCGCCACCGAGGCGGCCACCGCGGTGTGTCCGCTGGGCAGACTGTTGCCGGCCGCGGCCCGCTCCGGGTCGATCCCGAGGTCGGGCCGGGCGATGAGGTACTTCAACACCTGCACGGTGATGTTCGCCCCGGCGATCAGCAGTGTGGCGAGAATGGCCAGGGCGACCCGCCGGCGGATCAGCGCGATGAACCCGATCACCGCCGTGGCCACCAGCAGCGACACCGCCGACATGGCGTTCAGTACGGTGCCGACCAGCCCACTGATATGGTCACGGCCGATGTAGTTCCCGGTCAGGGCGACCGTGTCCAACCACTGGCCGGCCTCGGTCCGCACCGCGAACCGCCAGAGCGCGACGAACGCGAGCAGTTGGACGGCGGTCAGGAATACCAGCCAGGTGGCCATCAGGCCGGTCCGCCGATTTTGCATGCGCAGAGGCTAGCGGTAGGTCGCCCGCCGCGCCCCCGGGGAGGGTCGCCTTTTTCACGCGTCGTCAGGACGCGGGTTTCACGTTTGGTCGGGACACGGACCGGTGCCGCACCGCGCGGTTCGTCGATGATCCGAGCGGTTGGTCAGGGTACCCTCAGCAGTTGCGAGAGGAGACTCAGATGCCGGCCGACACCGAGCGGACCGACGGCGAGTCGTTGACCGAGCTGCTCGGTGGCCGATCCGGCGCGGTGGATGCCACGTTGCCACCGGTGGCGTTCGGTCTGGGCTGGCTGCTCGGTGGTCGGTCCATCCCGGTGGGCGTGGTCGCGGCGCTGCTGGTCGGCGTGGCCGTCGCCGGCTGGCGGCTGCGACGCGGGGACCGGCCGCGGTCGGTGTTGATCGGGCTGCTGGCGGTGTGCGTCGCGGCGCTGGTGGCGCTGCGCACCGGCCGGGCCGCCGACTTCTTCCTGCTCCAGGTGGTGTCGAACGCGGCCAGCGCGCTCGCCTTCGCCGTCAGCATCGTGCTGCGCTGGCCGCTGCTCGGCGTGGTGGTCGGCACCGTGCTGGGCCAGCGCGGCCGGTGGCGGCGGGACCGGGCGCTGCTGCGCGCGTACGGCCGGGCGAGTTGGCTGTGGGCGGCGGGCTACCTGCTGCGGGTGCTGGTGTTCGTACCGCTGTATCTGGCCGATCAGGTGGTGGCGCTGGTCGCCGCCCGGGTGGTGCTGTCCTGGCCGCTGGTGGCCCTCACCCTGGCCACGAGCTGGTGGGTGATCCGGCGGTCGCTGCCCGCCGGCCACCCCGGCCTGCGGCATCCGGTCGAGCCCACCCCGGCGGACCACCCGGCCAGGTAGCCGGTACGGCGCGTCCCCGACCGACGCCGATCGATCAATTGATTCTGCTCTCTATCCTGGCTGGTACGTCGGTTCGACGCACCGGACGGCGAAGGGGGGCGGGATGAGCGCAGTAGGGGATCGATCTCTGCTGGACGATCTGGCCCGGCCCGTCGTCGTCGAGTTCGCGCCAGGCGAGGCGGAACTGTTTCCGCTGCTCGCCGACGCCTACCACGCTGGCCAGCCCCGCAGCCGCGGCGGGTCGCCCGGTCCGCTGGAGTTCGGCCTTCCGGAGGCCACCGCGCTGCTGACGCCGATCCTGCTCGGCGCCCTCACCGAGACGATCGGTTATCTGGTCACCGAGGCGGCTGCCAGAGGCGTCACGTTGACCGCCGATGCTGTCCGGCGGATGTTCCGCCGCCCGGCCGCGCACACCACAGCGCCTGCCGTGCCGCCTGCCGTGCCGGCCCGACCGGCCGCCGCAACCGCCCTGCCACCCGGACCGCCGGCTGAAACGCCCGGACTGCCCGTGGAGGCGCCCGAGCTGGGGCTGACGGATCGGGAGTGGCGGCGGATCCGCGAGATCGTCGAGCAGACCGCGCGGCGCGGCGGCGTCGACCCGGACCGGGCGGCGCTGATCGCCGACGCGGTGGTCGGGCAGGGCCGCTCCGGCGCCGACGACCGGGCCAGCCCGGAGCGTTCCGACGACCACGTTGACCCGGGCCGGGCGAGCCGGAAGTGACAGCTCTCGACGTACCGGTGGCGCCGGACGTCACGCGCCGGTGGCGGCCAGTCCCCAGCGCGACCACCATCCGATTCGCCCTGCTGATCGGTGCCGTCCTGGCAACCAGCACCTTCCTGTGTCTCACCGTCAGCCTGGCCCTGCCCGGCCGGGCCGACGCGGTCATCGCCGGGCTCGACCGCTGCGAGGCGGCCCAGTCGGTCGACCCGGACCACACCCGCCCGGTACGTACCCAGGCCGACGCGAAGCTGGTCCTCGCGGCGACCGCCCGGTGGCGGGCCTGCACACGGCGGGTCCTCACCCCGCAACTGGTCGCGGTGGGCGGCGGTCTCGGCACGTTGACGGCCACCGCCGGTTTCGGCTATCTGCTGCACCCGTGGCTGCTGGTCCGGCGGCGCTCACTGCGCCGGCTGACCGTCGCGGACGCGCCCAGGCTGGTCACCGAACTGGACCGGCTGGCCCGAGCCTCGGGTCTGCGCCGCTCGCCGGAATGGCTGCTCGCGCCGGCCAGCCAGACGGCGGGCGGGCAGGCATTCGGGTTGCCGGGACGACGCCGGGTGTGCCTGGACGCGGGGCTGGCCGTCCGGGCGGTCACCGACCCGCCCGCCTTCCGGGCGGTGGTCCGGCACGAACTGGCGCACCTGCGCAACCGGGACGTGGACGTCACCTATCTGACGGTGTGGATCTGGCGTGCCTTCCTGGCCGTGGCCGTGCTGCCGTACGCGGCGTTGACCCTGCATCCGCACCTGCTGAGCGCGCCGCTCGACTGGCGGTGGCAGCGGTGGGGGCCCGGGACGACATCCCGGGCCTCAGTCGTCGAGTTCGCCGCGATCCTGATGCTCACCGTGCTTGTCCACCTGACCCGCAACGCGATCCTGCGGATCCGTGAGTTGCAAGCCGACGCGGTCGCCGCCCGGCACGACGAGGGGGCGTTCGTCGCCGTCCTGTCCGGGATGCCAGCGCCGGGCCGCCGGTTCCGGTTGGCCCGCTGGGGGCTGCATCCGTCCCCGGCCCTCCGGCTCGCCGTGGTCCGCGATCCGGCCCGGGTGCTGCGCCCGGGGTGGTGGGAACTGCTGGCGGCCGGTCTGGCCGGCGGGCTCGCGAGCGTCAACGCGATGCTGCTGCTCGGGCTGGTCGCCGGGCTCGAACCGGTGCTCGGGGTGGCGCTTCTCGGGCTGGTGGTCGGCCCGCCGCTCGGTGTGCTGCTCGCGGTGACGGTCTGGCGGGCGGGTGTGGCAGCCGCCGGTCAACCGATCCCGGCGCGAAGCTGGCTCGCCTGGCCCGCCGCGATGACCGGAGGACTCGTCGTGGGGCTGTTCGCGACCTGGTCCAATCCGCTCGTCGGGCGGCACGAACTGGTCGACGTGCTGGGCTCGTGGGTTGTCGCCGCCCCGGTGCTGCTCGCCGGGGCGGTCCTGCTGACCGGCTGGACCGTCTCCGCCGCCCGGGAGGTGCTGGCCGCGGACCGGCGATGGTGGGCGATGCCGGCCGTGGTGGGCACGGCGGGGGCGGCCGGTGCGGTCCTGCTCGCGGTGTGGCTGCCGTACAGCATCGCCGCGCACCAACTGGGCTGGCACTGGGGTTCCCGGCCGGCCACGGGCGCGGACATCGGCTGGTACGTCCAACTCAGCGCATACAGCGGCGTACAGCTGGGACCGGCGGCCCGGTTCGTCCGCAACCCACTGACGCTGCCGGTGCTGACGCTGCTCTGGCTGGTGCCGGCGCTCGCCGCGTTGCGCCGCCCGACAACGCTGGCGGCCACCGTACGCCCGGCCCCCGCCATCGCCCCGGCGGCCGACGCCCCTTCCTGGGACCGCCCGTTGCCGCTGCGCCGGGCCCTGGTCCCGGCCGTCGTCGGCGCGCTCGCCGTCGCGGTGGCCGAGGCGCTCCTGCCGTACGTGCTGCGCTCCGCCCTGCCGTTGGAGATCCGCACCGACCTCCCGGCCGGCACCGACGGGCTGCCGTTCGCCGCGGTGCTGGACAACACCACCGTCGGCCTCCCGTCGCTTGCGGTGGCCCTGGTGACCGTCGTCGTGGTGGCCCGCACCCGGCGCCACCGCGCGGCCCTGGCACTGCTGGCGGCGACGGTGACCGGCCTGCTCGGTACGGCGGTCGTCTGTCTGGTGGGGTTGCCGATCCAGTGTCGGACCAACGTCTGGGGTTCGGCTCCGGCGCCGACCCGCTGCTTCTCGTCGCAGCCGCCCGAGCTGATCTCGATGGCGCTGCACTGGATTGTCGTTCAGGGCCTGATCCTCGCCGCTCCGCTCGTGTTGCTGGTTCTCGCGGCCGGCGCGTTGGCCGCGCGCTGGCGGGCCCGGACGGGTGCCGGCGAATCCGACCGGTCGAGAACCCGGGAGCAACCGGCCACATCCGACCAGCCGGCAATATCCGACGAGCCGGCCACATCCGACGAGCCGGCCACTCCGGACCAGCCAGACACGCCCGCCGGGTTGGTCCGGCCGCCGAACACGTTGCGCCACCTTGGCGGCGTCGCGCTGCTGGTGGTGCTGGTCGGGCTGGTCGGATGGCTCACCTGGGCCATCCTGCCCACCGCCGCGGACCTCTGGCTGGGCGTGGGCTGACAACGCCGTTGACCGGGCCCGCCCGGCGAGATCGACCGGCTGGTGGTTGCGCCGTGGGACCGGTCAGGCGGTCAGGCGGTCAGGCGGCCGATGATGACGAAGACGCAGAGCGCCAGGATGACGGCGTTCGCGGTGATGTTGCCGGCTTCCCGGTTGCCGTGACCGGCCGCCCGGTCGGCCCGCAGCAACCGGCTGTGGCTGGTCAACGCGCCGGTCATCACGATGGCCAGGCCGACCGCGGCCAGCGGCGTGAGCACCGGCGCCACACCGGTCAACCCGGGCAGGATCAGCCCGAGCACCGCGAGCAGTTCGGCGTACGCGGTCAGCCGGATCACCGGCAGCGGGAAGGGCGCCACGCCGGTCTGACCGGACGCGATCAACCGGTCCTTGGGCTGGGTGCCCTTCACGAGCCCCGACCAGAGAAACAGGGTGGCCAGCAGGATCTGCACCACCCACAGCGCGATGTTCATGACTCGTACTCCCGGTCCTGGTGGTTGTCTGTACCAGGACCGGCGCAGCGGGCCGAGATGTGACGAGCTGTGCCCGGCGTCACCGGCGGACGCCGATGCGCTGGTGGGCGCCGATGCGCCGGCGGACGCCGATGCGCCGGTGGGCGCCGGGCCGCCGGCAGGCGCCGGTGCGGGCCCCCGCCCGACACCGGCGTGTCAGAGACGGGCGGTCACAGCACCGCGTCGGCCAGCCGGTCGACCTCGTCGAGGGAGCCGACGCTCGGGTAGAAGAACATCTCGGTGATGCCCGCCTCGGCGAACCCGTCCGCCAGGTCACGAGCCTGCTTGGGATCGCGTATCGCCGACTCGACGATCGTGTCGACCCACTGCTCGAGGAACCCGTAGTAGTCCCGCAGGGTGGCCCGGGAGGCGGCCTCGTCGCCAAGGCCGAAGTAGACCATGGCGGCGAACCGGGGCTCGCCGTCGCGGCCGGCGTCCCGCCACGCCTGCCGCACCTTGGCGATCATCGGTGCGGCCTGCTCGGGGCCACCGGCGCCGGCCGTCCACCCCTCGGCGTACTTCACCGCGCGGGTCACGGTGGCCTCGGAGGCGCCGCCCATCAGGATCGGGACCCGGTTGCCGCGGACCGGCTCGGGGCCGACCGGGAACTCGTCGCCGGTGACGCTTTCGCCGGCCCAGGAGCGGTGCAACAGGTCGAGGGTTTCGTCCATCAGCCGGCCCCGGCGCTGGAACGGCCGGTCCAGCGCCGCGTAGTCGTCGGGCCGCCCGCCGACCCCGAGGCCCAGGGTGAGCCGGCCGCCGGACATGACGTCCAGGCTCGCGGTCTGCTTGGCCAGCAGGACCGGAGGGTACGCCGGGGCGAGCAGGATGTCGGTGAACAGCCCGATCCGCGAGGTCGCGCCGGCCGCCACCGCGAGGGTGGTCAACGAGTCGAGGTTGGGATACACGATCCGGTCGACGGTCGCCAGGCCGGCGAAGCCCCGTTCCTCGGCCCGGCGCGCCCAGTCGGCCACCAGGGGCCCGGCGTTCCGCACGGTGTTCGGCAGTCCGATGCCAATATCCATGCCTGCCACTCTATGTCGGGCGACGCCGATCGGGCAGAGTCGTTGTAGAGGTGGCGGGCCGGCCAGGACCGCTGCGTCGGCCAGTCAAGGCCGGCCCGCCACAGGTGGCCCAACCGCGGGTAGGTCGGGCCTGACCCGGCGGTGGGGGCGCCGGGCCGGTACTCGGGGCCGCACACCCTGGGTACGCGGCCGGTTGGTCAGTCGGTTGGGAAGGGCCCCTTGTACATCAGAAACCGATAACAGGGGGCCCTTCCTTTCGATCAGCCGATCAACAACCCGTAGTCGGCCAGGGCCAGTGCGATGTCCGTCTGTGCCCAGAACCGGTGGTAGTTGAACGTCGGTGCCGGTCCGGTGCCGTCCAGGTAAGCCTTGACCCTCGCGTAGTCCGGGTCGTTCTTGTAGAACGACCGGATGTCCAGGAAGGACTTGCCGGACGCGATCACGTCACCGTTGGGCATCTTGCCGTTGAAGCCCGACGGGATGAAGAGCCCGTCGTGGGTGCTCGAGTTGTAGACGTCGTCCAGCCGGTCGTAGTCGGCCCGGGTCTCCGTCACCGAGACACCCTTGGCGTCGGCGTGCGTGAGGATGCCATCGAGCAGCGCCTTGGCCATGGTCTTGGCCTGGGTGTTGCCGGACTTGGCGCCGTAGTAGGTGAGCGTACGGGCGTACGCCCCGGCCACCCCGACGTCGTTGGTGTAGTCCTTGATGGTCACGTGCAGGCCGCTGTTGTTCACCGAGGTGGTGCCGGCGCTCCAGTTGCCACCCGGCTGGCCGGTCCAGGTCAGCGTCGACGGGATCTGGTAGTTCCCGCCGGTGCCGATCGTGGTGTTGGCCATCGCCCAGGCGGCCCACTTGTCGAGGATCGCCTTGGCGCGGGTGTCACCGCTCTGGTGGTAGTACTCGGCGACCCGCTCCATGCTCCACGCCTGGAAGCCGAACCACTGGTTCGACGGCGGGTCGTGGTAGACGGGCTGCCAGTCGTACGCCAGGCCGTAGAAGGTCGGCGTGCCGGACGGCGGGGTGCCGTACCCGCCACCCCAGCTGTTCGTCGCACCGCCGGCGATGGCGCCCTCGGAGGACTGCAGCCAGGTGTAGAAGTCGATCTGCCGGGTCAGGCTGGTCGCCCAGTCCGACTTGGCGGAGGCCGACTTCGGGGTCAGCTCCGGAACCGTGGACAGCGCGTACGCCGCCATCGGGTTCTGGTAGCCGCTGTGGTTGTGGCTGGAACCGATCCGCCAGCTCCACGAGCCGTCGATCGCCGCACCCCAGGCGTAGTACCAGGAGAGCAGGTAGTTGGACGAGTCCTTGCCGGTGCCCGCGGCGCAGGACGGCGTGGTGCAACCCGGCTTCTTGAAGTACTTGTCGTACATCGCGTAGCGCAGGTAGTCACCCATCTTGGCCGCCTTGGCCACGGTGGCCGCGACGTCCGCCTGCTTGCCCTGCTCGGTGGCCCACTTCAGCGCCCAGTAGGCCGCCTCGACCGCGCGGGCGTCGGCGTCCGGCGCGTCGGTGAACTTCCACTGCTTGGCCGGGTTGGCGTCCTGGGTGAACAGCGGGCCGAAGCCGCTCGGGCCGCCGGAGGTGAAGGTCTCGCAGGACGGCTGCGGGATGGTCTCGAAGACCGACTCCTGCGGGCCCCGCTGGTAGGTGTTGATGTACGCGACCCGGGTGGTCTTGTCACCGCACTTACCGAAGCCGTACACGTTGTCGACGTCCATCAGCCAGTGCATGCCGTAGATGTCGCTGTTGCCGTAGGTGGCGGTCAGCTCGTCGTACAGCGGGTCGGTGCCGGCCTTGACGTTGCTGTCGAAGGCGACCGGGTACTGGTCCGGGTACGCCTTCTCCGGCGCGTACGTGGCCGGGCTGTTCTTGTTGTAGCCACCGGTCTTGTAGTCGCTGCCGCTGGGGATGATGTACTTCTCCATCGTCATCCAGGCGTTGTTGAACGGCGTCCAGTCCTTCTGGACCCGTCCGTACTCCGCCTCCAGCCACAGCCAGTAGCTGAACGCCTCTGACGTGGTCTCGTGACCCTGGTCCGGGGCCTCGACGAGGAACGTCTCGACCGAGTGGTACGGCACGCCCTCGGGGCTGAAGTAGCCGTTGGACGGCGCGTGGATCTTGTTGTACTGCTTCAGGAACTCGGCCACGTAGGTGCCGCCGGCCACGTCGTCGTCCGACTCGGTGGCGGTCACCAGGGAGGTCGTGTAGCCGGTGGCGGTGGCGGTGATGGTCGCCGAGCCGTTGGTGCTGTCCGAGTCCTGCGCCGCCGAGACGGTCACCGGCACGCCGGTGTTCCAGTTGCTCGTGCCCAGCGTGACGCTGCTGGCCGACAGCGTGATGTCGGCGTCGCCGCTCTTGGCGAGCGCGACCGAGACGTTGCCGCTCGGTGCGGTGCTGAGCTTGTACGTCAGCGTCGCGGAGCTGCCCTCGTTCACGGTCACCGCCGTCGGGCTGGCCACGATGGCCGGACCGGTGGCCGGCGCGACGGTGAACGCCTTCTCGGCCGTGGCGGTCAACGCCGGGGTGCCGTTGTCGTACGCCTTGGCCTGGACCGTGTAGTCACCGGCCGGCAGTCCGGCGAGCGAGTAGCTGTACGGGGCCGTGGTGTCGGTGTTGACCAGCAGGCCGTTGCGGTAGAACTCGACCTTGCTGATCGTGCCGTCCGGGTCGCTGGCGGTGGCGGTCAGCGGGACGTCCGCCGGGGCGGTGAACGGGCCGCTCGGCACGCTGAGGCTCACCGACGGCGCCTGGTTGGACTGCTGGCCGCCGCAGGTGACGCCGTTGATCGAGAACGATGTCGGCTTGCCGTTGGTGCCGGTGAACGTGCCGTTGAAGCCGATGTTGGTGCTCGCGCCGGTGCCCAGGTTGCCGTTCCACGGCATGCTGGTCGCGGTGACCTGGTTGCCCGTCTGGGACCAGGTGGCGGACCAGCCGTTGGTGACCCGCTGGTTGCCGGGGAACGCGAACTTGAGGTTCCAACCGTTGATCGGGTCACCCATGTTGGTCAGGGTGACGCTCGCGGTGAAGCCGCCGCTCCAGTCGTTCGTCGTATATGCCACGTCACATGACGCCGCCGCCATGGCGGGCGTGGCCGGCACGGTGAGGCCTGCGGTGGCCAACACGGCCGCCGCGACCATCGCCGTACGGCGACGTTTCGCCCACGTTCTCATTCTCTCGGGTCCTCCTCGCCGGACCATTGGTCGGGCCGGTGCGGCCTCGACCGGACGCCGCCAGCGACGGAGCAGTCGCGGGCTGCCGTCGATCCGGCGGGACGAGCGGGCTGGTGCCGGCAGGTGGGCCGGGAACCGGTGGGCTCGGTGCGGATCGGCGAACTGCTGTTGCGGCGGCGCGGAAACTTACAGGGGGTGGTCCGTCCGGACGCCGGCGACGGTGAGACTGTCGCCGCGACGGGACGGGGGTGCCCGGGATGGGGACGCCGGTCCGGTTCACACCGGATGCCCTCGGCTGCCCACGACGCGCGCTGGCTCCGCGAAGTACTTCGAGAGTCTTCCATGGGAGCGCTCCCGCCGCAAGTGAGCGGTCTGGTCCTAGCGCTCTGAGCAGGGTCTTCGTCAATCAGATGTTTCGATCTTGTTTTAGGTCTTTTCCAAACCCGTTACGACCGACTACAGTCCTCAATCACCATCCGATGGGAGCGCTTCCATAGAAGAAGCGTTATCCGTACCACCCGATGGGTCCGCTGCCCGGCGGACACATCGTACTAGTTCGTCAGGCCGGCGGCGGTCCTGCCCGGACTCCGCCACCGGCCGGAGGCACCATCGAAGGGAGGTGCATCAGCGCCACTCGCGTGGCCCGGCTCCCGCGCGGCACGTACGGCCCTCGTACGTGCGGACGTCGATGATGGGGACGGAGTTGCCCTCTCCGTCCCCACACCGACGACCACATCCGGTCCGAAGAGGACCGGGTTCGAACAGATTAGCGGTTCGACCCGTGCCGGTCAGCTCATCCGGCCGGTCAGACCTCCGCCAGCTAACCGGACAGCGCCTGCTGCAACTCCGCCCGCAGCGCCGGGGTGAGCATCTCCCCCGCCTGCTTGGCCAGTCGCGCCATCTCGTAACCGACCACCCCGATATCGGCGTCTGCGCCGGCGAGCGTGGCCAGGATCGAACCGTCCCGTACCTGCATCACCAGGAAGTACCCGCGACCCATCTCCACGACGGTCTGCTTGACCACGTCGCCGTCGAACATCTGCGCGGCGCCGGCGGTGATGCTCATCAGTCCCGAGGTGACCGCCGACAGTCGGTCGGCGTGGTCGCGCGGCAGGTGACCCGACACGGCCACCAGCAATCCGTCCGACGAGACCACGATCGCGTGCGCGACCCCCGGTACCCGCTCGGCGAACGCACTGACCAACCAGCTCAGGTCCCGCGCCTCTTGACTGAGGGATGTCACCTGTTCTCCCTTTCCGCCCAGGCACCGTTCGGCGCCATGGAAATCTCTGTGGTTTCTTCCTCCTCGGCCCGCCGGACACCGCCGTAGAACCGGGACAGCATGCCGCTGACCGCCTCCGGATCGGGTTCCGGACGTGGCGCGGGCGCCGTTGGCCGGGCCGGTGTGGTGACCGCCGGCAGGTGCGCCATCGGCACCCGCATCGGCAGCCCCCGGCCGGTCAGCGTCGGAGCGACCGGTTCCGGGTCCACCGCCGTCCCGCCGGGGCCGGTCGCACCGACCGGCACGCCGCCCTGTCCTGCCGGCCCGCCGACGGACCTGCCGTTACCAGCCGACGTGCCATTACCAGCCGACATGCCGTTACCAGCCGACGTGGCCCGGCCGGCCCGGGGCAGTCCGTCCCGGGTCGACCGGCGGCCGGACCCACCCGGCCCGCCACGTCCACCCCGGGTCCACCACAGGCTGCTCTCCGTGGCCGGCGCCGACTCGGTGACCGACCCCATCCCGGCGACCGGTGCCAGCTCGGCCGGGGTGGCCGTCCGGCGCGGCAGCCCGCCCTCGGCCGGCTGACCGGTCCCGTCCGACGCACCCGTGGGCGCGGGTGGCACCGGGCCCGTCCCGTCCCGTCGGACCGGCGCCAGGTAGCCGGCCGGGGCCGCCAGGCCGGGTGGTTCCAGCACCGCCGAACCGGGCACCACCACGGCCTCCGGCCACCCGGTCGGCCGCGCCGCCGGACCGGAGACCGCCGACGTGCCGTTGTTCCGGCCCGCGCCGGCGGCCATCCGGGCCGTCAACATCCGCCGGTCCGGCCCCTGGTCGGCCTCCAGGCCGGACTCCTCGGCCAGCAGCGCGGCCGGCAACCGTACCGTCGCCACCACGCCACGGGCCGCGGCCCGCAGCCGCACGGTGATGCCCTGGCGGGCCGCCAGATGGCTGACCACGAACAGACCCATCCGTTGCGAGGCGGCCACATCGGCCACCGGCGGCGCGGACAGCAGCTCGTTCGACTCGGCCAGCACGGCCTCGGTCATGCCCATGCCCTCGTCGGAGATCTCCACCACCGCGCCACCGGCACCGTCCAGCTGCCCGGTGAGTTCCACGGTGGAGTCCGGCGGGGAGAAGGAGGTCGCGTTCTCCAGCAACTCCGCGAGCAGGTGGACCAGGTCCGCCACCGCGTGCCCGAGCACGTACGGATGGCCGGTCACCCGGTGCTGGATCCGCTGGTACTTCTCGACCTCGGCCACCGCCGCGAGCATCACGGCCGTCAGCGCCACCGGCTGCGACCACCGGCGGGTGGACTCGGAGCCGGCCAGCACCAGCAGGCTGTCGTCGTTACGCCGCATCCGGGCCGCCAGGTGGTCCAGCCGGAACAGGTTGTCCAACTGGTCCGGGTCGCTCTCCTCCCGCTCCAGCTCGTCCAGCAGCTCCAACTGGCGCTCCACCAGCACCTGGCTGCGTCGAGCCAGGTTGACGAACATCGTGTTGACGCTCTGCCGCATCTGCGCCTGCTCCACCGCGAGCATGACCGCGCTGCGGTGTACCGCCACGAACGCCTCGGCCACCTCACCGATCTCGTCCAGTGACCGCACCACCGCCGGAGACACCTCGATCCGGGCGCGGTCCACCTCGACCGCCCGCAGCCGCTCCAGCGCGTCGGGCAACTCGATCTGCGCCACCTGGATCGCCTGTCGGCGCAGCCGGTTGAGCGACTGCGCGAGCGACCGACCGATCGCCACCGAGGTCAACACCGCGGCCAGCAGGACGACCAGGACGACGCCGGCCACCAGCAGGGTCCGGCGCAGCTGGTCGGCGCTGGCGGAGTTCGCCAGGTCGATCGCGTCGCCGAGAGCGCCGTCCTCCACCCCGCGCAGCAGGTCCAGCCGCTGGGTGCTGGCCGCCCACCAGCGATCCGGGTCGAGCACCGCCGGCTCCCGGCCGCCGACCGAGATCGTGGATTCCTCCAGCCGGGTGGCCGAGGCGAACTCCGGGCCGTCCGCGGCCTGCTCGTAGCGGCGTACCTGCCGCTGGGTCGCCGTCGCCCGGAACTCGGCCAGCGCCGCGAACTGCTGGGCCCGCAGGTCGGTCAACCGCACCAGGTCGTCCGGTCCGTACCGGCCGGCCCGGGAAACGCTGTACAGCTGCGCCCGGATCTGCGACCCGAGATCCTGCACCCGCGCCAGCTGCACGTACCGCAGCACCGAGTCGGTCAGCTCGCCCTGCTCGGCTCCCGGCGACGGCTCCGCGAGCAGGGCCAGCAACGCGTCCACCACCCGCGCGTAGTTGCCCAGCACGGTGCTCGGGTTGAGCACCCCGGCCAGCACCGCGCCGCGGATGTCGGGCAGCTGGCGCAACGCGTCGTTGGCCCGCGCGTACGAGATCCGCCACGAGGCGTCCGAGTCGGCCAGCGGTTGTGCGCTCTCCCGCAACCGCGTCACCGCGGTGTCCACGTCCGAGTAGATCGGCTGCAACGCGGACCGGGCCTGGTCCGGCGTGGTCCGTTTGCGCGGCAGCGCCCGCGGCCCGGGTGGGGTGCCCGGGGTCGTGCCGTCGCCGTCGGCCTCGTCGGGCGCCGACGACACCTCCTGGGTGGCCAACCCGGCCAGCTCACCGGCCGTGCGGTCCCGCTCCCGGTGCAGGTTGTCGAGCACCGCGGTGATCTCCCGGCTGACGCCGACCTGCCCGGCGAACTCGTCCAGCGCGCTGGCCTCGCCGAACAGCGCCCCGGTCTGCAGGCTGGCCAGCACGAGGAAGGCAACCGACGGCACCACCAGCACCGCGGCCAGCTTCGTCCGGATCCGCCAGTCCCGCACCCGCAGCGGCGAACGGCGCCGATGCGGGACGACCCGGACGTCAAGCCGGTGCCGGTGGCTGGACACCTCGTCTCCTGTCCTGCCCGGATCAGCACTCACCTTGCCTGCCTCCAACCGGATCACGGTCCATCGCGAGGTGGAGTTCATCCAACCAGGCACGGAACCGCTGTCAACGTCTCCGGTCCGGCCGTCTCCCCTGGGCGAGGGGAGCTGGCCGGGTTCGCCAACCCGTGGCGGACGGAGACGCACGGCCGGCGGGGGCCGGCGCGCGGTGCAGGAAGAATACTGTCACCAGGGCCGTTCTGTCGCCGGGGTCGCCCGCCGCCGGTCCACCCGGGCCACCGGAACCAGATCTGTCGCCTCCGCGATCCGGCCCGTCGCCACCAGTGCGGCACCCGTCGCCCCGATCTCCGGGTGCGTCACATAGCACACCTCGCGCGGACTGAGCGTCTCGGCGAACGCCCGTCGCCACCACGCCGAGGCGGTCACCGCACCGCCGCCGAGGACCACGGCGACCCGTCGCTCCACCGTCGACTCGATCTCGCCGAGGCCGACCTCGACCTGCCGGCACAACGCGCCCATCAGGCCCGCGACGATGTCGACGGCAGTGGTGTTGAACCCCAGCCCGGTCAGCCCGCCCGATCCCGCCGGTGCCAGCCCCGGCGGCCGGTCACCGCCGAACCGGGGATCGGCCCCCACCCCGCCGAATCGGGGATTCGTCACCAGGTCACCGCCGAGCCGGGCGTCCGTCGCCACCTCGCCGGGTGGAATCTGGTCCAGGGCCGTGTGCAGCTCGTCGCCCTCGGGCAACCTCAGCTCCCGGCGGGCCCAGGCGAACAGGTTGCCGCCACCGGAGAACGCCGTGCCGGTCACGATGTGCGCGTGGTCCACCCGGTAGCGCCACAGCGCGTCGGGCAGCGGCGGCAGGCAGCCGTCCTCGGGCACCTGCTGCACCAGGCGCACCGCGGCGGACGTCCCGACGGTGATCGCCGCCCGCCGCTGGTCCACCGCCTGGCAGCCCACGTTGGAGGCCGCGCCGTCACCGACCGGTGGCGCCCACCGCGCGGCGCGCAACGCGGGCCACCGCCGGGCGTGTCCGGTGCGCAACCGACCCCACCAGTCGGCCGGCGCCAGCTCCGGCAACTCCCCCGGCCGTACCCCGGCCAGCTCGCCAGCCTCGGCGTCCCAGTCCAGCGCGCTCAGGTCCAGCAGACCTGTCGCGGACGCCTGGGACACCGACATCGGCGCCGAGTCCAGCAACTTGCCGTAGACGTACTCGACCAGCCCGACGAACCGCACTGCCGACCCGCACCGCTCCCGTAGCCAGGGCAGCCGCACATTCCAGTAGAACCGGTGCCACCAGGTGCCGGTGCGATGGTGGAAGGCGGTCGGGTCACCCGGCCCGCGCGCCCCGGCCGGCGGCGCCGGACGGGTGTCCAGCCAGGTCAGCACCGGGCTGACCGGGTCCCCGGCGGCGTCCAGGGGCACCACCGAGTGCCACTGCGCCGAGGCCGCCACCAGCTCCACCCCGTCCAGCCGACCCGCCTCGGCCAGCTCGTCCAGACACTCGCCCAGGGCCGCCAGGTAGGCCGGGCCGTCGAGCGTGGCGGCGCCGTCCGCGCCGAGCGCGATCGAGACGGGCCGCCGGGCGAGCGCGCCCGGCAGCGGCACGGCGTCCAGGTCGAGGACCAGGCCGCGTACCGAGGAGGTGCCCAGGTCGAGAGCCAGAATCGTCATCGCGGCACACCGTACCCGTCTACCGGGCGCCGCGGGCCCGACCAACTGATCTCCGACTGGGGCCCCACGGCGACGCCCGATCGCGTACGCTGAACGCCATGCCCGCGCGCCCGTCCTCCTGGTGGCCCACCCGACCGGTGGCCTCCGACAGCGCGTAACGCCCAGCTGGCCGCCCCCCGGTGGCCCCGCGTTTCTGCTCAGCCGGCCACCGAAGCTGGCCCCGAGCCTTTCGAGGAACGCGATAATGAAACTGTCCGAGCTGCTGTCGACCATCATGGCCGGCAACGATCCTGGCCCGTTCGTGTTGTTGCACCGCGCCGACGAACCGGACCTGGAGATCATCACCGGCACGGTCGACCCGGTGGACCGGCTCGCCGACCTGCCCCTGCCGACCGGGCCGGGACCCCGCACCCTGGCCCTGGTGCCGTACCGGCAGATCGTCGAGCGTGGCTTCGAGTGCATCGACGACGGGACACCGCTGGAGGCGCTGGCCGTCGACACGTACGGCCGGGCCCCGCTGGCCGACGCCGTCGCCGCACTGCCGGACGTTCCCGTGGTCACCAGCGACGGCCGGTTCGACGTTCCCGACGAGGAGTACGCCGAGATCGTCCAGGACGTGCTGGCCGACGAGATCGGCCGGGGCGAGGGCGCCAACTTCGTGATCCACCGGGTGTTCATGGCCAACCTCGACATGCCGCCGCTGGTGGCTGCCCTCGCGGCGCTGCGCCGGTTGCTGACCGACGAGCGGGGCGCGTACTGGACCTTCCTCGTCCACACCGGCACCCGCACCCTGGTCGGCGCCAGTCCGGAACGGCACGTCAGCGTCACCGACGGCTTGGTGATGATGAACCCGATCAGCGGCACCTTCCGGCACCGCGGCGCCGGGGCCGACGAGGCGGCTCTGCTGCGCTTCCTCGCCGACCCCAAGGAGATCGACGAGCTGGACATGGTGCTCGACGAGGAACTCAAGATGATGGCCGTGGTGGCCGAGTACGGCGGCCAGGTCATCGGGCCGTACCTCAAGGAGATGTCCCAGCTGGCGCACACCGAGTACCTGCTGGCCGGGCGGGGCTCCCTGGACGTCCGCGAGGTGCTCCGGCAGACCATGTTCGCCCCGACCGTCACCGGCAGCCCGATCGAGAACGCCTGCCGGGTGATCGCCCGACGGGAACGCCGAGGCCGGCGCTACTACTCGGGCGTCCTGGCGCTGCTCGGTCGGGACGAGGCGGGACGGCAGACCCTGGACGCGCCGATCCTGATCCGGACCGCCGAGATCCTGCCCGACGGCACCCTGCGGGTGCCGGTGGGCGCCACCCTGGTCCGGCACTCCACCACGGCGGGCGAGGTGGACGAGACCCACGTGAAGGCCGCCGGGGTCCTGGCCGCGCTGGGCGTCTCCACCCGGCCCGGCGTGCCCGTCGGTCCGAGCACCCCGCCCGGCACCCCGGCGTCCTCGGCCGACGGTACGGCCGCCGTACCCGAGATCCCGGCCCGGCTGGCCGACCTGCCGACCGTGCAGGCCGCCCTGGTGTCCCGGGCGGACCGGCTGGCCCGGTTCTGGCGGGAGCAGCGGGACCCGGGCACCCCGCCGTCGACCACGCTGGCCGGTCGGGAGGTGCTGATCATCGACGGCGAGGACACCTTCACCGCGATGCTCGCCCACCAGTTGCGTTCGCTCGGCCCGCGGGTCCGGATCGCGCCGTGGCACGACGTACCCGCCGGACTGCCCGGTGATCTGGTGGTGGTCGGCCCCGGGCCCGGTGACCCGAGCAGCCCCGACGATCCCAAGATGGTGGCGCTGCGTTCGATCGTGACCGGGCTGCTGGCCGAGCGCCGGCCGATCCTGGCCGTCTGCCTGGGCCACCAGATCCTGAGCGCGCGGCTCGGCCTGCCGCTGCACCGACGGGCCAGCACCTACCAGGGCCTTCAGCGGGAGGTGGAGGTGTTCGGGGCGACCCGTCGGGTCGGCTTCTACTCCACCTTCACCGCGCTGGCCGAAACGGACCGGCTGGACACCGCGTACGGCCCGGTCGAGGTCGCTCGGGACAGCGTCGACGGCGCCGTACACGCGATCCGGGGTTCCCACTTCGCGGGCGTGCAGTTCCACCCCGAGTCGGTGCTCAGCGCCGACGGCCTGACCGTGCTCACCGACCTGGTGACCGGGCTGCTTCCGGATCCCGCCGGAGTCGGTGCCGGACCCGATGGCGGTCTCGGCGATTAACCGCCCGATCCGAGGGTAGCGGACAGGAGCCGGTGGTCCGGGTGGGTTGAGAGCCCCCACCCGGACCACCGGCCCGCCGCACCGGTCGGCCCCGACCGCCGGCCGCGAGCGTGCGGGCCGTCAGTCAGGACAGCGGTCGCGACCGGTCGGGCCGTGGGTCAGACCGCTGCCCGGCCGCGGCGCAGCACGTCGGCCACCTGTACCGCCCGGCGGGCCGTCAGCGCGGTCGCCCCCAGCGCCACCGAGTCCGGCTGGGTCTCGCCGTTGTTGCTGGTGTGCGAGGCGCCGTACGGGTTGCCCGCGACGAACTGGCTCGGATCGGTGTAGCCGGGCGTCACCACGATGCCGCCCCAGTGGTAGAAGACGTTGAACATCGACAACAGGGTCGCCTCCTGGCCGCCGTGCGCCGTGGCCGTGGTGCAGAAGCCGGCGTAGACCTTGTCGGCCAGCGCGCCCTGGGCCCACAGTGGGCCGCTGGTGTCGATGAACTGCTTCAACTGCGCGGCCATCACGCCGTACCGGGTGGGCGTGCCGAAGATCACCACGTCGGCCCAGGCGAGGTCGTCGAGTTCGGCCTCCATGACGTTCTCGGTCTCCAGCCGGTGCGCCTGCCAGCCGGAATTCGACCGGATCGCCTCCTCGGGCGCCAGTTCCCGCACCTTGCGCAGCCGCGCCTCCGCGCCGGCTTCCTCGGCGGCCTGCGCCGCCTCGACCGCCATCTGGTACGTCACGCCGGTGGCACTGTAGTAGATCACGGCGACCTTGGTCCGCCCATCCATGCGGGTCTCCTTCCGTCGAGCTTCCGGTGCCAGCCTCTCGGCGCCGGTCCCGGTGCCAGCCTCTGGTGCCGGTCCCGGTGCCAGCCCGAACGGCCGGACCTCCGGTGCCAGCCTGAGCGCCTACCCGACGCTTGACCGGGCAAACACCCGGCCCGATCCACAAACCGCTCGCCCACCGTCACCCCCGCCGCCTAGGGTGGCGGTTCACGGACTCCCGCGGAGGTGGTTTTGTGCCCGTCTTCCCCACGTCAACCCGGTCTGCCCGCCTTTCCGACCACGACGTGAGGAACGACAGAAGTGGATCTTCCACGTAGTTTCACCATCCGCGAGCGCGACCATCGCATCCACAACCCGTTCAGCCCGGAGAAGCTGGCCACCCTGGGCCGGGCCATCCGGCTACGCCCCGGGATGAGCGTGCTGGACCTGGCCAGCGGCAGCGGCGAACTGCTCTGCACCTGGGGCCGCGACCACGGCATCACCGGCACCGGGGTCGACATCAGCACCGTCTTCACCGCGAAAGCCCGCGAGCGCGCCGCCGAACTCGGGGTCGCCGAGCGGGTGACGTTCGTCCACGGCGATGCCGCCGGGTACCTGGCCGACCACCCGGTCGACGTGGCCGCCTGCGTCGGCGCCACCTGGATCGGCGGCGGCGTACCCGGCACCCTCGACCTGCTCGGCCGCAGCCTGCGACCGGGCGGGACGCTGCTGGTCGGCGAGCCGTTCTGGCGGCTCGACCCACCGGACCAGGCCACCGTCGAGGGCTGCCACGCGCGTACCAGGGCGGACTTCAGCGACCTGCCCGGCCTGGTGACGCTCTTCGGCGAACTGGGCTTCGACCTCGTCGAGATGGTGCTGGCCGACGAGGACAGTTGGGACCGGTACGTCGCCGCCCAGTGGCTCACCGTCCGCCGCTGGTTGGACGCCAACCCGGACGACGAACTGGCCCCGGCGATGCGCGCGGAACTCGACACCGCCCCGCTCGACCACATCCGCTACCAGCGCCGGTACCTGGGCTGGGGCGTCTTCGCGCTGATCCACCGCTGACCTCGCGAGGAAGGGTCCCCGCTGCTCGTCGGGCGGCAGGGGCCCGGGTCAACGGCATCGCTTGTTTACGTGCTGCCCCGCTATCGGTCAATGGCGATGCACGCCCGCGTCGATCGGTCAACGGAGGATCCGAGCACCGGCATCCGCCGACCACGCCATCCCACAAGGAGGCAGCATGTCCGCCCGTCGCCTGGGAACCGCCCTGGTCGCAACGCTGATCGCAGCGACCGCGACCACCGCCACGCCGGCCGCAGCCACCCCTTCCGTTCCGCCGGCTGGGCCAGCCACGGTCGCCGCCGCCGTGCCGGCCTTCGACCACATCGTGCTGGTGATGTTCGAGAACCACTCCTACCGGCAGATCAACGGATCGTCCAACGCCCCGTACCTCAACGCGCTGGCCAGCCAGGGCGCGAAGTTCACCGCCTCGTACGCGGTGACCCACCCGAGCCAACCCAACTACATCGCGCTGTTCTCCGGCTCCACCCAGGGGGTCACCTCGGACACCTGCCCGGTGACGTTCACCGGTGCCAACCTCGCGACCCAGCTCACCGGCGTCGGACGCAGCTTCACCGGCTACTCCGAGGCCATGCCGTCGGACGGCTACACCGGCTGCTCCAGCGGCACCTACCGGCGCAAGCACAACGCCTGGGTCGACTTCACCACCGTCCCGGCGTCGAGCAACCTGACGTACACGTCCTTCCCCACCGACTACACCAGACTGCCCACGGTCGCGTTCATCACCCCCGACATGTGCCACGACATGCACGACTGCTCGATCGGCACCGGCGACACCTGGGCCCGCAACAACCTCGACGGGTACGCCCAGTGGGCCAAGACGCACAACAGCCTGCTGATCGTCACCTTCGACGAGGACAACAACCTTTCCGGCAACCAGATCTTCACCGTGTTCGTCGGCGCGAACGTGCGGACCGGCTCGTACAGCGAGCGGATCACCCACTACACCGTGCTGCGCACCATCGAGGCCGCGTACGGTCTGCCGGGCATCAACAACGCCGCGTCCCTGTCACCCGTCACCGACGTCTGGCAGTGATCGCGTACGGGTAAAATCGCCGCTGCGGCGGTGCCACGCCGGCATCGCCGCCGTGGTGGACCGGCATCGCCGCGGCGGCGGGCCGGGGAGGCGTGGATGGACCGGTGGTACGTGGTGACCGGCGGCGGGCGCGGCGTGGGCCGGGCCATCGTCCGGCGGTTGCTCGACGGCGGGCACGGGGTTGTCGCGATCGAGTTCGACCCGGCCGCGCTCGACTGGGCCGGCACGGATCCCGCCGCCGACCGGCTGGTCACGGTGTCCGGTGACGCCGCCGACCCGGAGACCACCGACCGGGCCGCCGACGCGGTTCGTGGCGAGCTGGCCGGCTGGGTGAACAACGCGGCGGTCTTCCGGGACGCCTCGCTGCACACCACCCCGGCCGCCGAGATCTCCGGGCTGGTGGCCCGCAACCTGGACCCGGTGATCACCGGCTGCGCCACCGCCGTACGCCGGTTCCTGTCCGCCGGCACCGGCGGCGCGATCGTCAACATCTCGTCCCACCAGGCGCAGCGGGCCGTTCCGGGTTGCCTGCCGTACGTCACCGCGAAGGCCGCCATCGAGGGCCTGACCAGGGCGGTGGCGGTGGAGTACGGCCACCGTGGCATCCGGGCCAACACCGTGGCACTCGGGTCGATCGCCACCGAACGGTACGCGGCGTACCTGGCCAGCCTGGATCGTTCCGAGGCGGACCGGGTGACCTCGGAGATGGCCGCCATCCACCCGGTGGGCCGGGTCGGCCGGCCGGACGAGGTGGCCGACATCGTGGCGTACCTGCTGTCCGACCAGGCGAGTTTCGTGACCGGCGCGACCATCCCGGTCGACGGGGGCCGATCGGTGCTGGCCCGCGACCCGGAGTCAGCCGACCCGGCCTGACCGGTTCCGGTCGCCGACGCCGCCTCGCCGGGGCACGCCAGTCAGGGCGAGACCGGACGGCTGCTTGTCGACGGCGCCCCACCGGAGACCAGGAAATCGGTTTCCCGTTCGGGTCTACGCCCACCCGCAGGCCACCGGGATCCCTGCCCGCGCCGGACGGGAAACCGCGAAAAGCTGGTCTTGATGAGTTGCCGAGGTTATGAAACCATCAGGAATCGTCGATGTTAACGCTAACGACATGCTGTCCGACTCGTGCGTTCGTCGCTCCACCTCACCCCCTCGCCCTGGAGGATTTTGTGTCATCCCTTCCCCTGAACCGACGGCAACTCCTGCAGGTCGCCGGTGCGGGCGCGCTCGTCTCCGCCACCGGAATCTCGATGGCCGCCGCGACGCCGGCGGCTGCCGCGGCGCCGGCCGGAGCCGCGGCGGCTGCCGTCCTCCCGCCGGCCCGCTCCGAGGTCGGCACGTCGGCGTTCGAGTTCACCCCCGGCGAGGTACGCCTGACCGCCAGCCGCCTGCTCGACAACCAGAACCGCACGCTGAACTACCTGCGGTTCGTCGACGTGAACCGGATGCTCTACGTCTTCCGCTCGAACCACCGGCTGTCCACCAACGGTGCCACCGCGAACGGCGGCTGGGACGCCCCGAACTTCCCGTTCCGCTCCCACATGCAGGGTCACTTCCTGACCGCCTGGGCGCAGGCGTACGCGTTCACCGGCGACACCACCTGCCGCGACAAGGCCAACACGATGGTCGCCGAACTGGCCAAGTGCCAGGCGAACAACGGCGCCGCCGGGTTCAACTCCGGCTACCTGTCGGGTTTCCCCGAGTCCGACATCACCGCACTCGAACAGGGCCATGCCGTCGCCGTCTCGTACTACTGCATCCACAAGACCCTGGCCGGACTGCTCGACGTCTGGCGCCTGATCGGCAACGACCAGGCCCGCCAGGTCCTGCTGAGCCTCGCCGGCTGGGTCGACTGGCGTACCGCCCGGCTGAGCTACAGCCAGATGCAGTCCGTCCTGAACACCGAGTTCGGCGGCATGAACGCCGTACTGACCGACATCTACCAGCAGACCGGCGACTCACGGTGGCTGACGGTGGCGCAGCGTTTCGACCACGCCGCGATCTTCGACCCGCTGGCGGCGAACCGTGACGAGCTCAACGGCAAGCACGCCAACACCAACCTGCCGAAGTTGGTCGGGGCAGCCCGCGAGTACAAGGCGACCGGCACCACCCGCTACCGCGACATCGCCAGCAACGCCTGGAACATGGTGGTGGGCGCGCACTCGTACGTGATCGGCGGCAACAGCCAGGCCGAGCACTTCCACGCGCCGAACGCCATCGCGGGCTACCTGACCAACGACACCTGCGAGCACTGCAACACGTACAACGTCCTGAAGCTCACCCGCGAGCTGTGGCAGCTCAGCCCCGACCGGGTGGCCTACGTCGACTACTACGAGACGGCGCTCTACAACCACCTGGTCGGCGCGCAGAACCCGGCCGACAGCCACGGCCACATCACGTACTTCACCCCGTTGAAGGCCGGTGGCCGTCGTGGCGTGGGCCCGGCGTGGGGCGGCGGCACGTGGAGCACCGACTACAACTCGTTCTGGTGCTGCCAGGGCACCGGCATCGAGACCAACACCAAACTCATGGACTCGATCTACTTCCGCAACGGCACGACGCTGACGGTCAACCTGTTCGTGCCGTCGGAACTCACCTGGACCGACCGTGGCATCACGGTGACGCAGAGCACCACGTACCCGGTCGGCGACACCACGACCCTCACGCTCTCCGGCAACGTCAGCGGCACCTGGGACATCCGGGTCCGCATCCCGGCCTGGGCCACCGGGGCGACGATCGCCGTCAACGGCGCCGACGCGGGCGTCGCCGTCACCCCCGGCAGCTACGCCACGGTTTCCCGGACCTGGGCCGCCGGGGACACGGTCACCGTACGGCTGCCGATGCGCGTGGTCATGAAGGCGACCAACGACAACCAGAGCGTCCAGGCGATCACGTACGGACCCAGCGTGCTGGCCGGCAACTACGGCAACACCACGCTGAGCGCCCTGCCGTCGCTGAACGTCTCGTCCGTCACGCGCACGAGCACCAGCGCCCTGTCGTTCACCGCGACCGCCAACGGCGCCAACGTGAACCTCGGCCCGTTCTGGGACGCCCAGGGCTTCAACTACACCGTCTACTGGAACGCCAACGGCGGTAGCACCCCCAGCGGCACCTACAAGCTGGTCAACGTGGCCAGCAACATGGTGCTCGGCATCCAGAACATGTCCACCGCCGACGGGGGCCTCGCCCTGCAGTGGGGCGACACCGGGACCGCCGACCACAACTGGACCCTGGTGACCGACGGCGACGCGGTGAAGATCCGCAACGTCAACAGCGGCAAGGTCCTCGGCGTGGAGAACATGTCCACCACCGACAACGCCCGCGTTCTGCAGTGGAGTGACAACGGCACCGCCGACCACCGCTGGACCCTGGTGAACAACGGTGACGGCACGTACAAGATCCGCAACGTCAACAGCGGCAAGCTGCTGGCCATCGCGAACAACTCCACCTCGCAGGGCGCACAGGCCGTCCAGGACTCCGACAACGGCGGCGCGGACAACCGGTGGCGGCTCGTCGCCAACGGCTGATCCACGTCCAGCCCCGGTCTCCCCGCTGTCGGGGGGACCGGGGCTGGATCCTCCGCGTCGCCAACTGCCGGTCAGGGGCATCAGGCCCTTGTCGGGCTACCCCGCCCGCAGGGTGAGCAGGGTGATCTCGCTCGGTGCGAAGATCCGGAACGGTGGGCCCCAGAAACCGGTGCCCCGACTGGTGTAGAGCTGGGTCCGGCCGTGCCGGCTCAGCCCCTGCACAACCGGCTGGTCGAGCCGGACCAGGTAGTGGAACGGCCACATCTGGCCGCCGTGGGTGTGCCCGGACAGTTGCAGATCCACCCCGGCCGCCACCGCGTCGCCGATCTGCTTCGGCTGGTGGGCCAGCAGCAGCACGGGCAGCCCCGGATCGGTGCCAGCGAGTGCCGCGGCGTGGTCGGCCCGGTGACCGGCGACGCCGGACGAGGCGGCGGTCACGTCGTCCACCCCGGCGACGACGAGCCGGGCGCCGTCCCGCTCCACCACGAGATGCCGGTTGTGCAACGGTTCCCAGCCGAGGTTCCGCATGTGCTCGACCCAACCCTGCGCCTCACCGTAGTACTCGTGGTTGCCCGTCACGTACACCCGGGCCAGCCGGGCCTCGACGGCGCCGAGCGGCGCGGCCTGCGGCCGGCGCTGGTCGACCGTGCCGTCGGCGATGTCGCCGGTGTGGCAGACGATGTCGGCGGCCAACCCGTTGACCACGTCGATGGTGCGGGCGGACCAGCGGGCCCGGTCGATCGGGCCGTAGTGGGTGTCGGTCAGCAGCACCACCCGGACCCCGTCGAGACCGGCACCGAGCCGGTCGACGGTGACCTCCACCCGCCGGACCCGGGGCACCCGCATCGCCTCGGCGTACCCCCAGACGGCCAGGACGACCGAGACGACCGCCGTGCCGACCGCCACGGCCCGGGACCGGAGCGGGTCCGCGACGCCCGCCACGGCCAGCGCGAGCCGAGCCACATTGCCGAGCAGCGCCCAGACGAACAGGATCCAGACCAGGCCGAGGAGGGTGTCCCCGGCGCGGGCCGCCGCGTCCAACCGCCGGCGGCCGTGCCCGAGATACATCAGGGCGGGGAACGCAACCAGCGCGACGGCGAACACCGTCGTGCCGGCGGCCACCACCGGCGCCGGCCAGCGCGCCGCCACGGTCAACGTGTACCACGGCAGCCCGAACAGCAACACGAGGACCGTGACCAGCATCGCCCCGGACCCCAGCGGTCGCAGCGACCGTCGCGCCGGCCGCACGTGTACGGCGTCGCCAACTGCCATCGTCGTCCTCCCGTCGGGTCCGTGCAGCATGACACGATCCGCGCCGCATCGACCACGCCGGGAAACCGGTACGGATCCGGCACCGGTCCGTGCGGCCGTCCCCTTCCGGTGCTGACCTGGCCCGGTCCTCGCCGCTCGGCGTCCGCCCGTCGCGGCCGGAACTGTCGGGGGCCTCCGTAAACTCCGACGGATGGACTCCCTCGCCGACACGCAGACCGAGTCGCCCCTGGCGGTGCTCCGGCGGGTCTTCGGCTACGACGCCTTCCGGGGCGAGCAGCGGGAGATCATCGAGCACGTCGTCGCCGGTGGGGACGCCCTCGTGCTGATGCCCACCGGTGGGGGCAAGTCGCTGTGCTACCAGATCCCGGCGCTGGTACGGCCCGGTGTCGCCGTCGTCGTGTCCCCGCTGATCGCGCTGATGCAGGACCAGGTCGACGCGTTGACCGCGGTCGGGGCGCGGGCCGGTTTCCTCAACTCGACCCAGGACCTGACCGAACGTCGCCGGGTCGAGGCGGCGTTCGTCGCCGGCGAACTCGACCTGCTGTACCTGGCGCCCGAGGCGCTGGGCAGCCGGTCGACCGTCAACCTGCTCGACCGGGGCACCATCGGGCTGTTCGCCATCGACGAGGCGCACTGCGTGGCCCAGTGGGGGCACGACTTCCGCCCCGACTACCTAGCGCTGTCGATGCTGCACGAGCGCTGGCCGGACGTACCCCGGATCGCCCTGACCGCCACCGCGACCACCGCGACCGCCGCCGAGATCGCCACCCGGCTGGACCTGACGGCGGCCCGGCACTTCGTGGCCAGCTTCGACCGGCCCAACATCCAGTACCGCATCGTGCCGAAGCGGGAGCCCCGCAAGCAGCTGCTCGACCTGCTGCGCACCGAGCACCCCGGGGACGCCGGCATCGTGTACTGCCTGTCCCGGGCGTCGGTCGACAAGACCGCCGAGTTCCTGGTCCGCAACGGCATCACCGCGTTGCCCTACCACGCGGGCCTGGACGCGGCCACCCGCGCCACCAACCAGCAACGGTTCCTGCGCGAGGACGGCCTGGTGATGGTGGCCACCATCGCCTTCGGGATGGGCATCGACAAGCCGGACGTCCGCTTCGTCGCCCACCTCGACCTGCCCAAGTCGGTCGAGGGCTACTACCAGGAGACCGGCCGCGCCGGCCGGGACGGGCTGCCGTCCACCGCCTGGCTGGCCTACGGTCTCCAGGACGTCGTCCAACAGCGCAAGATGATCGAGACCTCCGACGGCGACCTGGCCCGCCGGCGGGTGCTCGCCGCCCACCTGGACGCCATGCTCGCGCTCTGCGAGACCGTCGACTGCCGCCGGGTCCAACTGCTGCGCTACTTCGGCCAGGACGGTTCGCCGTGCGGCAACTGCGACACCTGCCTCACCCCGCCGGAGTCCTGGGACGGCACCGTCCCGGCGCAGAAACTGCTGTCGACCGTGCTGCGGCTCCAGCGCGAACGCAACCAGAAATTCGGTGCCGGCCAGTGCATCGACATCCTGCTCGGCCGGCACACCGACAAGGTCAAGCAGTACGACCACGACTCGCTCACCGTCTTCGGCATCGGCGGCGAACTGTCCGAGGCCGAATGGCGTGCGGTGGTGCGGCAACTACTCGCCCAGGGACTGCTCGCGGTCGAGGGCGACTACGGCACACTGGTGCTCACTGCGGCCAGCGCCGAGGTGCTGAGCCGCCGTCGTACGGTGTCGATGCGCCGGGAGCCCGAGCGGCCCACGTCCCCGTCCCGGGCGGCGAAGGCCCGGTCCGCGGGCGCCACGGCCGTCGAGTTGCCGGCCGGCGCCCAGCCACTGTTCGAACGGCTCCGCGCCTGGCGAGCCGCCACCGCCAAGGAACAGGGCGTCCCGGCGTACGTGGTGTTCCACGACGCGACGCTGCGGCAGATCGCCGCCGACCCGCCGGCGACGCTGGCCGACCTGTCCCGGGTCAACGGGGTCGGCGAAAACAAACTGGCCAGGTACGGCGAGCAGCTCCTCGCCACCATCGCCGACTGACCGTACCCTGCGTCATCCTGCCTTGTGGGCGAGGGTCATCTGGGTGAGGTACCGCTTCCTGACCTGGCCGTGGTGGTCACGGTCGATGAGGCCACCGATGCAGGACAGCAGTGCGGTGCGGGCCGGGTGCGGCAGCGAGCGGGTTGGGGAATACGTCATCAGCAGGTCCAGATAGCTGCGGGTGGTGTACGCCTGCTCCCACTCGTACCGGCGGAACCGGGCCGGACCGAACCGCCGCGACCGGTCGAACTCGCTCGGATCATCGGCCAGGTCGGCGGCGGGCGTCAGGCGCAGTCCCGGCGGCGTCTTCGGGTCGAAGCGTTCGTAGCAGTCCTGCGCGTCGACGAAGAACCGCTCCGTGCCGCCGGCGACGTGTTCGGAGTAGATCACTGCCAGGGCGCCACCGGGACGCAGAAGGTCGGCCGCCTTGTGAAAACGCAGTTCCGGATCGATCCAGTGGAACGCGGTCGCGGACACGACCAGATCGAACGGGGCTGCCGGTGCTGTCCACTCCTCGAACGGGGCGACCTCGATTGTGACGTTCGGGAAATCGTGCAGGTTGCGTCGGGCGACGGCTGCCATCTCCGGGCTCAGCTCGACGGCCACGATGGTGCAGCCGAGTTGCGCGAGCGGCCGGGTGGCCTGGCCGGTGCCGCAGCCGATCTCCAGTACCCGAGACCGTGGAGTCAGTCCGGCGAGTTGGGCCAGGTCGGTGAACAGTTGGGCGGGGTAGCCGGGGCGGGCCCGCTCGTAGAGTTCAGCATCCTGGCCGAAAGTAGCGCGCAGAAGTTCACGGTCAGCGTCGGTCACGGTGGGACGTTACCCGTCACCCCGCGGGGGGTTCGGATATTTACGTACGGCGGGTGCGTGCTGGACAGCGTCGGGGATCAGCCATCCAGCCCGGGTCGACGACCCGAACACGTCAGCACGGAATTCTCGCCCCATCCTCCCGCGCCTCGCTGATCTATCGTGCTCTTCGGCACAACGATCTGGAGGGTGGGCCACGATGGCTCGTACGCAGCTGTACCTCGTCCGCCACGGCGAGCAGGATCCGGCGGCCCTGGACGGAGGCCTTTCCCCACTCGGCCGCGAGCAGGCGGACCGGCTGGGACGGCGGCTGCGCACCGTGCCCTTCTCGGCGATCCACCACAGCCCGTTGGCCCGGGCGACCCAGACCGCCGACGTCGTCGCCGGCCACCTCCCACAGGTGCCGCGACACGGCTGCGCGTTCGTAGCGGACCGAACGCCGGTGCCCTCCGCAGGGCAACGCGGCCGATACCCGGACCGGTGGCACGCCTGGCTCGACGGCGTGCCCCGCGACGAACGTGACGAAGACGCTGCCGCCCTGCAAGCTGCCGTCGCACACTTCGGTGTCACCGGCGACACCGACCGGCACGAACTGCTGATCACGCACAACTTCGTCATCGGGTGGTTCGTCCGCCACATGCTTGACGCCCCGCAGTGGCGGTGGATCGGCCTCAACCAGGCCAACTGCGCGATCACCATCGTGCAGTGGGATTCCGACCGACCTCCGACCCTGGTCAGTTTCAACGACACGGGGCATCTGTAGCGGTACGGCATTCGCCCAACGGAGCGGTGCATGCGTCGAGCCCGGCTGCCGGGTACCTACTTGGTGTCGATGGTGAAGGTGTCGGAACCGTTGGTGGCCTGCTTTTCCAGGGTCTGCCAGGGTGCCGCGTCCAGACCGAGGACGTCGAGCAGGTAGGCGGAGATGGCGTCCGCGACGAGCGCGACGCGGGTGGGGTCCTCGTCGGTGGTCTCCTGCACGGCTTCTCCGGCGATCCCGCCCAGGGTGTGTTCGCCGTCGGCGATGCTGAGCAGCCGCTTCGGGGCGGGGCTGAGGTGGTAGGCGTCGGTGAACCAGTCGGGGCCGCGGGTGGACATGGCGGACTGGTCCTTGCCGCCGGCGACCACCAGGGCCGGGATGGTCATGGTGGAGTAGTCGGGGCGCATGAACGGCAGGTGCTCCACCGCGAACGGGGTCAGGCTGTCACCGGTGCCGGTTGCGGCGATGAGTGCGCCGGCCTTGACCGCGGGGTGGGAGAAGTCTTCACCTGGGGTGCCGGCGGCGTTGAGGACGCGGGCGCCGAGCAGCGCTGCGGTGGTCTGCGCGCCCCAGGAGTGTCCGACGATCGCGACGCGGTTGTGGTCTGCGCGTGCGGGCAGGCCGCTGACCTGGTCGAAGATGTCGCCGAGGTGGTCCAGGATGGCGTGCAGGTCCGCGATGCGTACCCGCCAGATGCTGGCGAAGCGGGGGTCGTCGAAGCCGATGCGGTTACGGCGGGAGTCGAGGTGGGTGGGCTGCACGACGACGAACCCGGCGGCCGCCCACCGGTCCGCGAGGGGTTCGTAGCCGTCCATCGACCAGGCGTTGCCGTGGGAGAAGACGATGATCGGCAGCTTTTCGCCGTCGGCGGGCGCCGTGATCTTGACCTGAAGCGGGACGCTGCGGCCGGTGGTGGGCACGGGGAGTGGCTTTACCGAGACGAGTCGGCGGTCGAGCGGTGTAGTGGGCATGAGGGTGTCTCCGCGACTGGTCGTGGGTTTGCTAGCTTTGACGGAACGTTGTTCCGCAAATGTAGCGGAACAATGTTCCGCCAACAAGGAGGGGTGTTGTCCGACACACTTGGTGTGCGCCAGGCAGGTGCGCGTCGCAGCCGCGAGGCGGTGCTGACGGCGGCAGCCGCGGCATTCGTCGAGCAGGGTGTGCAGGCCCCCGTCCGTGACATCGCCGCTCGTGCAGGCGTGGGGGTCGGAACGGTCTACCGGCATTTCCCGACGAGGGCAGACTTGGTGAGCGCCGTTTACCGCCATCAGGTCGACGACTGCACGGCCCTGGCCACGCAACTGCGGCAGCAGCCGATCCCGGCCGTCGACGCCCTGGATCGATGGATCGCAGCCTTCGTGGACTTTCTGGTGACCAAGCATGGCCTCAGCGTCGCCTTGGGCTCGGAGGACCCGAGCCTGGCCAACCTCCACGCGCTGATACTCGACGAACTCGTCCCAGCCTGCGCGACCCTGCTGACGGCCAGTCAGGAGGCCGGGGAGATCGACCGGCAGATCACCGCGTACGCGCTGCTGCGAGCCATCGGGAACCTGTGCATCCTCGGGCCGGACTACGACCGGGACGACGCCAGGCAGATGGTCACCCGCCTCCTGGCCGGGTGCCGCACCCGTGACTCCACCATTTCCGGACCCGACACGGCGTGAGCCGCGCAGTGCCCGGTTTTCCGCCAGGCAAAATGCCGCCTGAAATCCGGATCTACAGGATCATCCACGTCAGCGGCACGAACTCCCATCGACACGAACGTGCGCTGGGCGGGCCCCCGAACGTACGCCACGCCGTGTGACGGTCGAGCAGGGTGCGACGTCCGTGGATGGTCTGCTTCGGCGCTGGCCGGGTGAAACGGTGGGTTGATGACACTGCCGGTCAGCTGACGGCGAACTCTTCGGTGCCCAGCACCCGCAGCAGGTCGAGGCGCTCGCGGGACCCGGCGTCGGCGGGCGTCAACACCAGCAGTTCCTGGCCCAGGTCGGGGGTCACCAGCGTCTCGCAGTCCAGCGTGATCGGCCCGACGCGGGGGTGCATGAATGTCTTGCGATCCGCCCGTCGTACGCCGACCTCGTGCTCGGCCCACAGCCGTCGGAACTCGGGGCTCGCCGCCGCTAAGCGGGCGATCAGGCCGGTCACCGTCGGGTCGCCGGAACGTCGGCCGGCGACGGCGCGCAGATCCGCTACCAGCTTGCGGGAATGATGCTCCTGCCCCGTGGGCGGGTGGAGGAGGCGGGAGTGGGGTTCGGTGAACCAGCGGTATACGAGATACCGCCGATCGCCAGTGAAACCGGTGTGATCGCCGGTCAGCAGCTTGGAGGTCGGGGTCTGAGCCAGCACCTCTCCCAGATCGGATACGACCAGCGCCGCCGTGTCGCCCAGCAGGTCCAGCATGCGCAGCAGGCCGGCACGGGCGAGTCGGGCCACGCCGTCCGCAGGTGGGGGCTGGTGGCCGGCCAGGTGGAACAGGTGGTCGCGCTCGTCGTCGGACAGGCGCAGAGCGCGGGCCAGGGCGCCCAGCAGCTGGATGGAGGGCTGGCTGCTGCGGCCCTGCTCGAGGCGTACGACATAGTCCACCGACATGCCGGCCAGCATCGCGACCTCCTCGCGCCGCAGGCCCGCGATGCGGCGGCGGGGGCCGTCGGCGATGCCCACGTCGACGGGACGGATGGCCTCGCGGCGGCGGCGTAGGAAGTCGGCAAGTTGCTCACGCTGCATGTTCTCCATGCTCCCCCGGTGGTTGCCCCGCGCGCGAGGGCGAGACAGGGAGCGGCGCTCCCACGATAAGCGGTCCGCTCCCGGGTCGCCCGTATTCGGGAGCAGAGTGGGGACATGCGGAAACGAACCTTGGGAACGACCGGTCCGGCCGTCGGCGCGTTGGGTCTGGGCGCGATGGGAATGACCAGCGGTGTGTACGGCGTCTCCGACCGCGCCGAGAGCGTCGCGACCGTGCATGCGGCACTGGATGCGGGGCTCACGCTCATCGATACCAGTGACCACTACGGCGCTGGGCACAACGAGATGCTGCTGGCCGAGGCGCTGCGCGGTCGGCCGCGGGAAAGCTACGTGCTGAGCGTCAAGTTCGGGGCGCTGCTGGCGCCGGGTGGTGGCTTCCTCGGGCAGGACAACCGGCCCGCGGCGGTGAAGAACTTCCTGATCCACTCGATGACCCGGCTCGGCGTCGACCACGTCGACATCTATCGGCCGGCGCGGCTGGACCCGAACGTGCCTATCGAGGACACGGTGGGCGCGATCAAGGAGATGATCGAGGCCGGATACGTGCGGCACGTGGGCCTTTCCGAGGTGCCCGCCGAGACGATCCGTCGGGCGCACGCCGTGCATCCGGTCGCCGACCTGCAGATCGAGTACTCGCTGATCTCGCGTGGGGTGGAGGCCGATGTGCTGCCGACACTGCGAGAGCTGGGTGTCGGGATGACCGCGTACGGCGTCCTGAGCCGAGGCCTGATCTCCGGGCATTGGAAAAACGCCGCACCGCGGCCCGGCGACAACCGCAGCCGGATGCCGCGCTTCTCGGGCGACAACGTCGAGCACAACCTGACCCTGGTGGAAGCGCTGCGGCGGGTGGCCCAGTCCAAGGGCTGCACCGTGGCCCAGCTGGCGATCGCGTGGGTAGCGGCCCAGGGTGACCACATCGTCCCGCTCGTCGGCGCCCGTACCCGCGATCGCCTGGACGAGGCCCTGCCCGCCGCCGACCTGGAACTCTCCGCGGACGACCTGGCCGAGATCGAAAAAGCGGTGCCGGTCGGCTCGGCACACGGCGACCGCTACCCGGCCGCGATGATGGCCAACCTCGGCGCCGGCAACTGACACCGACCAGACGAGACCCGGGTGCTCGCCCCGCCGCAACCACTCCCGGGTCCGGGCATGGACAAACCAGGCACGCCCGACACCGCCACACGCAGCAGCTGTCGCCCTCGGGCGGCGGCTGCTTGTTTCATTGCGGATAGGACCGTGGTCCGGCCAGGTTTTGGTCAAGACGCCCGGGCGCAGCCGCCACCTCCCGGCGGTAGTAGATCCAGGCACGGCTGTTGCGATCCTCGTCTGGTCGGGACCGGGCGCAGCGCGACCCTCGGCCCCGCCTACGCGATCCGAACGCGGCAGACACCTGGACCTGGCTGATCCTCGCCGCACACACCCTACGACTGGCTCCCGCAGCCTCACCGACGACCTGCGTCGTCTCTGGGAACGCCCTGCCGACCCCACCCGACCCGAACGCCTGAGCCCCGCCCGGGTCCGCCGCGGGTTTCGCATCCTCCGACCGAAGACCAGCCAACCCGCGCCGGCGCCAAAACCGACCCGACCCGACCCGGCCCCGGACGACCACCCGGCAGCCCCAACCGAGACCGCGCACCCCACCACGACATCGGTAAAACCATCCACCGCGCCCGCACCCGAACCAACCAGCAGAAAGGCGAAGGTCAAAAATCAAGACTAGTCGTCGTCGCGGGTCTGCCAGGTGCACAGGCAGATCTTGTTGCCTTCCGGGTCGGCCAGGACCCAGTACGCCGGGGCCCGTTCGTCGCTGACCAAGCGGCCACCCGCCGCGATCGCGGCGTCGATGCGGGGTTGCACCTCGGCCGGATCGATCCACAGGTCGTGGTGCCAGCGCTGGCGTGGCTCCTCGTCGCCGGACTGCTGGAACCACAGGGTCGGCAGTTTGTCGGCCGGGTCGGTCAGGTCGATGCTGATGTCGGCGTTGGGGTCCCGGACCAGGCCGAACACCGCTTCCCAGAACGGCATCACCTGTTTGCGGTCCGGCGTGTCCAGGGCGATGTCGAGCCGGGAGACCGGGCCGCTCGCCGGACGCAGGCCGGCGTCCGCGGCCAGGGCGCTGATGGCGCGGGCCAGCTGCACGTCGCGGGTGGTCACGCTCTGCTCGTCGTGGCTGGTCAGCCGGACGTCGACGTGGGTGTAGCGCAGGTTGACGTCCGGGTGGTGGCCGGCCTGCTCGGCGGCGGCGCCGATGGCGGCGACGAGCGCCAGCCCGACCGCGAAGTCCGGCGTGGCGATCCGGGTCTCCAGGCTGTCATAGAAGTAGGCCCAGCCGGTGAGTCCCTCGCTGGCGATCTGCTGTCCGGTCAGACTGGTCATGCACCCATCCTGGCCGATGGGGGGCAGCGCGACGAGCCTGGCCCGCTACCATCGCTGAAGCGATGACCGAAAGAACCGCAACCACCGCTGCCCATCCGCATTCCCGCGATCATCTTCGTACCGCCGTTCCGGCTCGCCTGGGAGCTGCTGGCCGCCGCCAGCCGGGTCCTCAGCTGGCGCGGCAGCACCTGATCGTCATCCCGCTGACCCGGGCCGGGCACCATCTCGTCGTGATCCAGCCCAGCTGGGCCTGGCGACATCTGACCATCCTGCCGTGGGGTGGTGGGGCCTGCCCCAGCTCGGCATCGCCTCTTTGTTCGTCCAGGACCACCGCAAACTCGCCGTCAACCACCAGGCCACCCTCGATCTGGTCGAAGTGCTCGATTGGTTACGCGCCTTCCCTGCCAGGCATGATCTGCGGGACAGAACCCAGTGGACCCGGCCTCATCGCCACGATCGACAGCTTCATCGATGCCCACAACCAGCTCTGTCGGCCCCTCGCTTGGGCCAGGACCGCCGACGAGATCCTCGCCAGAGCCAGCCGTCCAACCCGGAGCGCCCGATGAGCAGACGACGGTACGTGGCCAGAGGCGTGCCCGGCGGCTACCGGATCTGGGACAACAAATCCCGCCGGTGGTGGGGCGACCTCTACGAGCTGTGCCCGGACGACCTACTCGACGAACTGAACGGCGCAAAGGACTACGCAAGGATCACCGCCCTACTCAAGCAGTACCGAGCCCAGAAGCGATAGGTACCTCAAGCATCAATTCACTTCTGGCACGCAACGCTCGGCACCGCGAGACTGCGGTGTCGAGTTGGGGTCGGGGGCATGACCGACGGTTGCGAGGTCGTATCCGTGTGGGTAGGTGTCCGTGGTGATGCCCTCGGCGAGGTGCTGCTGTTTGCGGGCGGGGGTGAGCCGTGCCAGGTGTCGCCGTACGCCCAGGGCGGCCGTCACGGCTGCCGACAGGAGGGCGGGTGGTTCGGGTACGCCGGTGGCGGTGCGGGTTTCGGGGTCCAGCAGCGTATCGGCCACCCGGGCGGCGGTGGGGGCGAGCCAGGACGGCAGGTCGGCCAACAGTTGTTTGGTGCCGGCCATGAGCTGCGCGCCGGCGGGACTGTGGCCGAGGTGCTTGTCTTCGTAGGCGCGTAGCCAGGTGTCGGTGTCGTGGTAGCTGTCGGGGATGTCGCGGATGTTCATGCGGTGCCCGAGCTGCCGGTAGAAGGCGTGCGTCGCGGCCCGTTCGTGGCAGCACAGCGGGCGCCAGCCGTGCTGGTCGATCCAGCGGGTGGGGATGACGATCAGGCTGGCCAGCACGTACAGATGATCGTCGTTGCCGACCGGTAGGTGGCGATGGATCTGGTTGAGTCGCCGGGTCGCTTGGCGTCCGCGTGGATGGTCGAGGCCGTGCAGGATCAGCTCGTACATCAGGATGCCGGTGTCGTCGGCGCGTTTGCGGGTGTGTCCGGTCATCTGTCCGGTGGCGGCCAGGATGTCGGCGAGGTGCGGGATGGTGAAGGTCCGCCAGAACGTCAGGAGCAGACCGATCCGCAGGTCCGTCGGGAACTCCCACAGCGCGATGGTCCGGTAGATCGTTTCATGGTCACGCGACGGGTCGAGGGTTCGCGTCTGGTTGAGGCGGTCAAGGCGTCCGGGGTAGGTGAACATGTCACACCTTGGTGTGGGTCGGCATCGGGCGGGTGGTCGGCAGCCGGCGTAGCGCGTGGGCCACGGCGAGGGTACGCAGACCGCGTCTGCGCCAGCTGCGCCCCGAGACCGGGGCGTGCGCCACGAGACGCGGGCACTCGTGATCAGCCCGACGGCGAAGGCGGTCAGGTAGACCGGGAGAAAGATGCTGACGGCGGGGTGGGGTCCGTAGTACGTGTCGGAGTCCAGCGAATGTTCCTCGGGCACGTCGGCAACAGCGAACGTGACCGCCATGGTCAGAAACACGGCGGTGTAGCCGGTCAGCCGTTTCCGGATGGGACCGTCGCACCTCGTCCGGCTGTCGGCTCCAGCGCAATGCCAGGTGATGACCACCAGGCTGTAGACGGAAAAGGCGGAGCCGTCTGGGATGCCGGTCAGATGGTTGAGGGCGGCGGCCACGGCCGGGGTGGCGAGCAGGAAGGCAGTCGCCGGAAGGGCGACGACGATGGTCAGGATGAGGTAGCCCGGATCACGGTCTCTGTGCCGCGCCACCGCCTTGGCCGCCCGGTAGATCACGACTGCCCAGGAAAGCTGCCGACAGCGAGGAACGGCGCGTTGAACGTGTCGCTCGGTGCTCCCCAAATGCTCTCGCCGTCAGGACCCGAACAGCAGTTGACCTGTTACCGGTAACAGGTAACAGGTCAACTGAACTGTCTATATACCTGGTGGGCGATACTGGGTTTGAACCAGTGACCTCTTCCGTGTCAAGGAAGCGCGCTCCCACTGCGCCAATCGCCCTTGCTTGGTGCTCCTCGCTTGGTGCCGAGGTGGAGACGGGATTTGAACCCGTGTACACGGCTTTGCAGGCCGTTGCCTCGCCTCTCGGCCACTCCACCGAGGTTGCCCCCGACGTGCATGGTGGCATCTCCGAGCGGACGACGGGATTCGAACCCGCGACCCTCACCTTGGCAAGGTGATGCGCTACCAGCTGCGCTACGTCCGCGTGTCTCCGGTATTCCCGGTGACGGATGAGAACTTTAGCCGAGCGCGGCAACGGATGCCAACTCGGGGTCCCCGGCCGCGTCCGCCCAGCTTGACCTAACCGACCGCCTCCCCCACCGGCCCCCAGCTCCGGCCGCACGGTGTCGTCCACCCCACCCACCAGCCTTCCTAGGAGGCTGGCCGGGTCAACAAGCGCCGATCTTGGAATCCTGCTACCGCCCCGAGGGTCGAAGGATTCCAAGATCCCAAGGCGGTGCTGGCACCGCCGAGGGTGGGTGCCAGGCGGGGCGGGGGGCGGGGAGGGGGGCAGGGGGGGGCAGGGGGGCAGGGGGGCAGGGGCGGAGGGAGAGACGGGGGCGGGGGAGAGAGACGGGGCAGGGCGGGGCCGTCAGGGACGGACCGTCAGCGGGGGGCGTTCAGGTCGTCCAGGGCCTTGACCGCGCCGCGGTGCAACTCCACCGGGGCGGTCCGGCGGGCCGCGTCGAGGGTGATCTCCCGGGCCGCCGCGTTCGCCTGGGCCAGCCGGTCCTTCCGGTCGAACAGGGTACGGGTGAGCACACAGGCCAGGTCCGCGTCGAGATCGTCCCTCACCAGCAGCAGGTTGGGCACCACGATTGTGCGCACGTCGGCCTCGGTACGGTACGCGGACGAGGGGATGGTGCTCTGCTCGTACACCGGATTGATCGCCTTCAAGGCCGGCAGCAGCGGGGTGATGTCCAGGAAGCTGACCGTGCCCCCGGCGGTGGCCAGCAGGTCGGTGATGCCCGGTGTGGGCAGCCCACCGGACCAGAAGAGCGCGTCGATCGACCCGTCCTTCATCCCGTCGACGGTCTTGGTCAGATCCAGCCGCTGCGCCTGGACGTCCTTCGCCGGGTCCAGGCCCGCCGCCTTGAGCAGCCGGTTGGCGATCACCTCGGTGCCCGACTTGGGCGAACCGGTGGAGACCCGCTTCCCCCGCATGTCGGCGACCGTCCTGATCCCGGCGCCGTTGCGGACGAGCACCTGGGTGTAGTTGGTGTGGATCCGGGCCAACGCGCGGACCGGCTGTTTCACCCCGTCGAACGACCCGGTCCCGGCCACGGCGTCCGCGGCGGTGTCGGCCAGGGAGAAGGCCACCTGGTACGTCCCGGCCACCAGCTGCTGGATGTTCTGCACCGACGCGCCGGTCTCGGCGGCGGTCGCCTTCAACCTGCCTCCGGTGGCGGCGTCCAGTTCGGTCGCGTACGCGTTGCCGAGCGCGAAGTAGACCCCGGTGGAGTTGCCGGTCGCCAACCCGATCCGGGTGTCCTTGGTGATCTCGCACCGGATGGTGCCCCCGGTGTCGGTGCTGGCGGCGTCCTGTCGGCCGCCACAGCCGGCGGTCGCGATGAGCAGCAGACCGGCCGCCAGCGCGGCGGTACCGGCGGCGGTGGGTGCTTGCGGGGCGCGGAACGGCCTCATGGTGGATCCTTTCGAGACGACGATTCACGATCGGCCGGATCGGCCGGGACGGGATCCGCCGGACCGGCCGGGACGGGATCCACCGGACCGGCCGGAAGACGCCGGCGGGACCGCTGGGCGAGGGCGACCAGTACGGCGGCGGCCAGCAGGGTCAGCCCGATGGTGACGACGATCGGCCGCAGGTACAGCAGCGCCAGCCCGCCGGCGGTGGCCAGCACCCGGGGTGCCGGGCCGACCGGGCCGACGCCGAGCAGCCAACCGCCGGTCGCGACGGCCAGCGCGGCGACGCCGAGGCAGCCGGCCAGTCCGGCGGCCAGCACGCCGAGCAGGGGCCCGCGACCCAGCAGGTACTCCCCCGGGCCGGTGAGCACGAACGCGATCGGCGCGAGGAAGGCCGGCAGGGCGTACTTCAGGGTCTGCCACATGGTCGGGATGGTCCGGCCGCCGGTGATGGCGGCGGCCCCGACCGCGGCCAGGGCGGTCGGCGGGGTGACCTCGGACAGCACCGAGTAGTAGAAGACGAACATCGCGGCGGCCGGCGCCGGTACGCCGAGAGCGAGCAGCGCCGGCCCGATGATCACCCAGCCGATGATGAACGACGCGGTGACCGGCACGGCCAGACCGAGCAGGGACAGCGCCACCGCGGCGAGGACGACGGTCAGCGCGAGCACGGCGGTCGGGTTGTCGGCGACCGAGCGGGCCCCGCTGACCAGCAGGGTGGCGAACTGGGCGCCCAGACCGGTCCGGGTGGTGATCGCGGTGACGATGCCGGCGGCCGCGCAGACGGCGGTCACCGGCAGCACTCCCCGGACTCCCCCGGCGAGGGCCTGGAAGATCCGGCGCGGGGTGAGCCGTCCCCGGCGGTCCAGGAAGGAGAGTACGAACGCGAGCGCGGTGGCGTAGACGACGGCCCGGGTGGCGCTGGTGCCGACGGCCAGCAGGACGATGATGACCACCAGCGAGGAGAAGTGGTAGCCGAAGCGGACGAGCAGCCGTAGCGGGGAGGTGGCCGCGACCTCGACGGAGCGCACCCCGAACCGGCGGGCGTCGATCTCGACGGCGAGCAGGATGCCCAGGTAGTACAGCAGGGTCGGGATGGTGGCCCAGCCGAGCACGGTCAGGTAGGACACGTCCAGGTACTCGGCCACGATGAACGCGGCGGCGCCGAGGGTGGGCGGCGACAGGATGGCTCCGACGCCGGCGGCGGCGAGCATGCCGCCGGCCTGCTCCGCCGGGTAGCCGGCCCGGCGCAGGATCGGCCAGGTGACCGCGCCGACGCTGACCGCCGTCGCGGTGCCGGACCCGGAGACGGTGCCGAGCAGGAAGCCGGAGACCACGGCGGTCCGGCCGGCCGCGCCCCTCGAGCGGCGGAACGCGGCCACCGAGAGGTCGACGAAGAACCGGCCGGCACCGGAAAGGTCCAGCACGGCACCGTAGATGGTGAACAGCACGATGTAGCTGGCCGCGACGTCCAGCGGGGTGCCGTAGAAGCCGCTGCCGGAGTTGTAGAGCGCGTCGATGATCTGGTCGAAGTCCAGGCCGGCGTGGGCGACGGTCCAGCTCTGCGGCAACAGGCCGCCGTAGTAGCCGTACCCGAGGAACAGCAGGCAGACCGCGGGCAGCACCCAGCCGGTGGTCCGCCGGCACGCCTCGACGAGCAGCACCAGCAGCACCGCGCCCAGCGCCACGTCCGGCGGGGCGAGCAGTCCCTGCCGGTCGAGGAAGGCGTCGTACCCGCCGCCGGCGGCGCCCACCGGCAGGACGGGATAGAGGCAGACCACCAGGGCGAGCCCGGCCAGGACGAGGTCGGGCACCGTGGGCCGCTCGTCGCCGGCCCGGTCGGGGTCCTCCGGGGGTACGGGCCGCCGCGCCCGGAACACCCGCGACCTCACTGGGATCCGCAGCCGCGCGGAGATCCGCAGCCTCGCCGGGATCCGCAGCCTCGCCGGGATCCGCAGTCTCGCCGGAATCCGCAGGCCGGAGCGGTAGCAGAGGAAGACCAGCGGGAGGGTGCCGGCGAGGAAGATGATCAGGTAGAACTGGCTGCCCTGGGCCAGGGGTCGGAAGACCTGCCAGAGCGCCAGGACACCCACCGCGCAGGCGACCGTGGACACGACCACCTCGACGGGCCCCGCCAGCCGACGGGCTGGACGTTCCTCGTCGTCATGGCCGACCGCCGCCGCCGGCTCGGGACGGGCCTCGGCTAACATCGACAAATGTTACTACGGCCGGTCCGGGAGGTTGGTCGAGGATTACGTAGAGCACATTGAATGGCACGCTGTGAAGTGTCCGATTATTGACTCTTCGTCATAGCCCAACACCGCCCTTGGTAACTCCCTGTATCCGGATCAATGGATTACCGTAGCCGAGTGACGAGACGTGCGGCAGAGGTCCGCCTTGATTCGCTGCTGCGCACCGCATGTGACGTGATCATCGAGCGGGGGCTGGCCAACACGCGTACGGCGGACGTCGCGCACGCGGCCGGGGTGAGCCAGGCCCTGGTCTTCTACCACTTCTCCACCAAGGAGCGGTTGCTGGCGCAGGCGTTCGCGTACGCCGCCGAGCGGGACCTGGCCCGGCTGGACGCGGTCACCCGGTCCGCCGCCCCGCCGCTGTCCAAGCTGAAACGGATCCTGCGGCTGTACGCGCCGACCGGCCGCTCGACCTCGTGGGCACTGTGGATCGACGGCTGGGCCGAGGCACTCCGAACCCCCGAACTGGAGAGGGTGTCCCGCCGGCTCGACCTGCGCTGGAAGGAGGAGTTGACCGAGGTCATCTCCACCGGCGTCCGGGAGGGCGTCTTCACCTGCCCCGACCCGGCCGGCGCGGCCTGGCGGATCAACGCCGTGATGGACGGACTCGCGATCCAGGTGTCGGTACACGACCGCGTGATCAGCCGCCGGCAGATGAGCGAGTGGATCCGGCTGACGGCCGCTCGGGAGCTCGGGCTCGATCCGACCGACCTGGTCTGACCGCCCCACCACAGCATCGGCGTTCGCGCAGGTGACGGCCGGTGCCGTCCGGTCGGGCGGCGTCCCCAACGCACCCCGGCGATCGTTAGCCGGTACGAGCGGCGACCGCCGCCGGTCGGGCCGCCGTCCCGGTCCGGCCCACCGGTCACGCCACCGGCACCGAGACCGCGAGGGTGGGCAACCATGTCACAGCTGGGCATCCGGGTCGAGGCCAGCCCCCGGAAGACCTTCCGGGGCGACATCGAGGGCCTACGGGCCGTCGCCGTGCTGCTGGTGCTGCTCGGCCATGCCGTACCCGACCTGGTGCCCGGTGGGTACGTCGGGCTCGACGTCTTCTTCGTCATCTCCGGGTTTCTCGTCACCGGGCTGCTGGTCACGGAACTCGACCACACCGGCCGGATCTCACTGGCCGGCTTCTACTCGCGCCGGGCCCGCCGGCTGCTGCCGACCGCCAGCCTGGTGCTGCTGGTCGGCCTGCTGCTGACCGGGCTGCTGCTGCCCCGGGACAGGTGGGCGGCCACCGGCTGGGACGCGGTGGCCAGCGCGTTGGGCGTACAGAACTGGCGGATCGCCGGTCAGGTCACCGGCCAACTCGGCACCGACCGGCCGCCGGGCATCTTCGACCACTACTGGTCGATCGGCGTGGTGCAGCAGTTCTACCTGCTCTGGCCGCTGCTGCTGATCCTGGTCATGCTCGGCGCCGATCGGTTCGCCGGTGGTCACCGGGCCCGGCAGGCGCGGCTGCTGATCGGCCTGGCACTGGTGGCCGTCCCCTCCCTCGCCTGGTCCGGCTGGCTCACCATGGCCGACGCGACGCGGGCGTACCACGGCACCACCACCCGGCTGTGGGAACTCGCGGCCGGCGGCGGCCTGGCGTTGCTCGGCACCCGACCCCGCCGGTTGCCCCGCGCCGCCGCTGCGGCGCTGGGCTGGCTCGGGCTGGCCACGGTCGGCGTCGCCGCGCTGTTGGTCGACCCCGCGACGGCGTTCCCCGGCTGGTGGGCGTTGCTGCCGGTGCTGGGCACGGTCGCCGTGCTCTCCGGCGGTCCGGCCGCCGGCCGGACCGGACCGGTCGCGGTCCTCGGGCTGGTCCCCCTGCGGGGCCTGGGCGCCATCGCCTACCCGCTCTATCTGTGGCACTGGCCGCTGCTCGTCGTGGCCGAGGCCCGGTTCGGGTCGCTCGGTCCGGTCGCCGCGCTGGTGGTCACGGCGCTGGCCGTGGTGCCCGCCGTCCTCACCTACCGGTACCTGGAGAGCCCCGTCCGGACCTCGACGGTGCTCATCGACCAGCCGGCCAACGCGCTGCAACTGGGCGCGGCGTGCGGCAGCGTCGCGGCCGTCGCCGGGCTGCTGTTCCAGCTCACCGTCTGGCCGCCGCCGCAGGCACCCCCGCCGGGCGCGCTGCCCACGCCGGCCGGCGGTGTCGCGCCGTCCGCGCTGACCGTCCCGGCCGGGTACGGGGCCGCCGCGCTCGGGGCGCACCCCCGGGACAGCCCGGCGGGTGTGCCGGTGGACCGGGTGAAGTCCATCCGGCCGGATCCGCTGGCCGCCCAGTGGGACCGGCCCGACGTGTGGCGGCACGGCTGCCTCGCCGCGCCCGAGACGGCGGAACCGCTGTCCTGTGTCTACGGCCGGCGGGACTCGGGATACACCGTAGCCCTGGTCGGAGACTCGCACGCCGCGAGCTGGCTTCCGGCGTTGCAGGACATCGCCGACGTCCGCGGTTGGCGGCTGGTGACGTACCTCCGGCAGTCCTGCCCGTTCGTCCGGGTCGGCGACGCGCTCGGCGGCCCGCGCGACCCCGAATGCGCCCGGTGGAACGATCGGGTGCGGGCGGAACTGACCGGGTCGGCCCGGCCCGACCTGTTGGTGACCAGCGGAGGGCGGCTCGATTTCCGGGACGGCCGGCGCGGCGCCGCCGCGCGGGACACGGCGATGGTGGACGGACTGCACGCCGCCTGGTCCGCGATGACCAGCCGGGGCATCCGTACCGTGGTCATCCGGGACGCCCCCGCCGCGGGCGTGGACGTGCCGACGTGCGTCACCGACCACCGCCAGCGGCTGACCCGGTGCGCGGTGGTCCGGGACGAGGCGCTGGCCCGGGGCGCCGGGCCGCTCCAGCGACGCGCGGCCAGGTCGGTGAAGGGGCTGAGCGTGATCGACATGACCGACTCGATCTGTCCGGCCGAGCACTGCCCGGTGGTGATCGGCGGGGTGCTCGTGTACCGCGACCGCGAACACCTCACGGCCACGTACGCCCACACCCTGGCGCCCCGGCTGGACGCCGCCCTCGACCGGGTACTCGCCTGACCCGACCGGGACCACCGTGACCGGGTCGCCGGTCGCCGGTCGCGGGTCGCCGGTCGCGGGTGGGCGGTCGCCGGTCGCGGGTGGGCGGTCGCCGGTCGCGGGTGGGCGGTCGCGGGTGGGCGGTCTCAGCGTCCGCCGGTGTACCGGCGTCGGCGGCGGGACCGGGACGGCACGGCGAACCCCGCGCCCGCCAGCTCCGGCTCCCCCGTCCCGGTGTCCCGCTCGGCGCCCAGCACATGACGCAGCCGCAGCAGCAGGCCCACGCCGAGAAACAGCAGCAGGCCGCCCAGCAGGAACGCCGCGTGTACCGCGCTGAGCCCGGCGAGCGAGCCGGCCGGATCGCGCCGGCCCGTACCGCCGGAGCCGCCGCCCGTACCGCCGTCGGCCAGGTCCGTCGGCTCGGCCGCGACCACCGCGTCGTCCGTTGGGGCCTCGGTGGGCGACTCGGTTTCCGCCTCCTCCGTCGGGGACGGCGCGGCCGAGGTCGGCGCCGCCGCCGACCGGCTCGGCGGGGTCACCCGGCCCGCGACCTCCCGGGTGACGGCCGTACGGGCCAGTAGCCGCTGGTTCTCGCCGAACGCCTCGACCTGGAGGGTGATCCGGGCGTCGTCGTCGACGTCCCCGTCGAAGGCCAGCCCGTACCGGGCGGTGACCGTGCGACCCGGACACAGCGCACCGGGGTCGAGCTGCTGGTCGGTCAGCCTGGCCGAGTCGCCGTCGGCGCGGACCCGGACCGGAAAGTCGCCGGTGTCCTCGACCCGCTGCACCCGTACCTGTTCCAGCCGCATGCCGGTCACCCGCAACAGCATCGACCAGCGGACCTTGCGGCAGCCTCCGGTCCGGTTGGCGGTGGACACCACGGCGGTCACGGCGGCCGGGGCGGCGCCCACGGCGAACCGGGGGGCCTCGACCCGCACGGTGTCCGCGCCCGCCGCCGCGACCGGATTGGTCGCCAGGGCCAGCCACCCCCCGACCGGAACCAGCAAGGCCACCATCCGGACCGTCCATCGCCGGGTCATCCCCACCGCCTCACCTTCGGGCCTGATCCTGGACCAAACGCTAGGGCGGTCGGTACGGGGTGGAAAGAGGGCTTTCTGCGCACCCAGCGCCAATGATCGAGGGCACTTTCACCGACAGTGGTGAACCGGCGACGCCTCGCCGCACTGCGCGCATTCCTCGGCGTTAAGAAGGGCCCTTCCTATCCGAAAAGCGATAACAAGGTGCCCCTCCTTTCGGGGCGGGCGAGGGGTGGCGGGCACAATCGGTAACCGTGTCCGACACCGCCGCGGCGTTCGTCCGCCTGCATGCCCGGCTCGCGCCGGTGCCCTTCGTGCCGGAGATCCGGCTGCACCAGGCCGATGAACCGATCGGGTTGTGGGAGTTGACCGAGGGCGAGTTCCGCAGCGAGCAGCCCCCGCCGTTCTGGGCGTTCGCCTGGGCCGGCGGCCAGGCCCTGGCCCGGTACGTCCTGGACCACCCCGGCACGGTCGCCGACCGACGAGTGCTGGACCTCGCCTCGGGGTCCGGGCTGGTCGCCGTCGCGGCGGCCCGGGCGGGCGCGACCCGGGTCCGGGCCGTCGAGGTGGACCCGCGGGCCGTGGCGGCCGTCGAGCTCAACGCCGCCGCCAACGGGGTACGGCTGGACGCCGAGTTGGCCGACCTGCTCGACGGTGACGCCGCGGATGCCGAGGTGGTGCTGGCCGGTGACGTGTTCTACAGCGCCGCCATGGCCGACCGGATGATCCGATTCCTGCTGCGCGCCGCGTACGACGGCGCGACCGTGCTGGTCGGCGACCCCGACCGGGCCTTCCTGCCCCGCAACCGGTTCGATCGGCTCGCCAGCTACGAGGTGCCGGTGTCGCCGGCCCTGGAGAGCGTCCGGGTGAAGCCCACCACGGTCTGGCGGCTCCGCCCGCCGACCGCCAGACCCGGTGGCTAGGGTCTGCCGGTGCTGTTCCGCAGTTGGACGGGGGCGGTCGACCAGCCGTGGCCCGACGTCACCACCGTCCGCGACCACGTCGGCGTCGACCACACGGTGGTGACCCGGCACGCGCTGGTGCGAAGGGTGCTCACCGACCCCGGGACGTACCGGCCGGACAACGCCCTCGACGCGGTGACGCCGATTCCCGTCGGGGCGCTGCGGATCCTCGCCCGGCACGGCTTCCGGTTGCCGCCGACGCTGGCCAACAACTCGACGCCATCGCACCCGGACATCCGGGCCGCCGTCGCGGACGCCCTGCACCCGACCCGGGTCGCCGGGCAGCGGCCCTGGCTGGTGGGACTGGTGGCCGAGCGGGTCGCCGGGCTGACCGCCCGACTCGCGGCGGGTGGCGACGTCGACCTGTACGCGGATCTCGCCGCCGACCTGCCGCTGCTGGTGCTGGCCCGGCTGGTCGAACTGCCGGGTGCCGGCGTCGAGGTGGTGAAGGAGTTCTCCCGGGCCGCCCTGGAGCTGTTCTGGGCGCCGGTCGACGCCGACCGGCAGCGGGAGTTGGCCGCCACCGTCGGCCGGTTCGCCGCGCTGCTGCGGGACTTCGCCCGGACCGGTCCCGGGCTGGCCGGCCGGCTGCGCGAGGCGGGGCACTCCGTCGACGTGGTGGTCGGCGCGCTGTTCTTCCTGCTGGTCGCCGGCCAGGAGACCACCTCGCAGTTCCTCACCCTGCTGCTGCACCGGTTGCACGGCGAGCCGGCGGTGCTGGCCGGTCTGGCCACCGGCACGGTGCCGGTGGAGGACGTGGTCGAGGAAGGGCTGCGGCTGGAACCGCCGATCGTGACCTGGCGCCGGGTGGCGGCCCGGGACACCGAACTGGGTGGCAGCGCCGTGCCGGCCGGACGCAGCCTGGTGCTCTGGCTGGCCCGCGCCGGCCGCGACCCCGGGATCGTCGCCGCGCCGGACGAGTTCCGCCCCGGCCAGCGCGGCTCCCGGCGGCATCTGGCGTTCGGCGCCGGCCCGCACCGGTGCGTCGGCGCGCAACTGTCCCGGATGGAGGCCGCCGTGGTGGTCGACGGTGCGGCACCGCTGCTCACCGGCGCCACGGTGGTCCGCGCGCCCCGGTGCCCGGACAACCTCTCCTTCCGGATGCCCGACTCCTTCGTCATCCGCCGTCCCGGCTGAAAGGAAGGGCCCCCTGTTATCGCTTTCGGTATAGGAAGGGCCCCCGCTTAACGCCGCCGGCCGGGTACGCCCGCCGGCCGGCCACCACGACGAAAGTCAGGGACGGTTGTCGCCGTCCGGCAGCGGCGCGGAGCACGTCGGGTTGCCTACCGTCGCCACATGATCACATTGAGAAGCTTGACCAAGCGGTTCGGGGCGGTGACCGCGGTCGACGACCTGAGCCTGGACATCCGGCCTGGTCGGGTCACCGGGTTCCTCGGCCCGAACGGCGCCGGCAAGTCCACCACCATGCGCATGGTGCTCGGCCTGGACCGGCCCACCTCCGGGGCGGCGTTGGTGGGCGGGCGGCCGTACCGGGACCTGCGGTACCCGCTGTACGAGGTCGGCGCCCTGCTGGACGCCCGCGCGATCCATCCGGCCCGTTCGGGCCGCAACCACCTGCGCGCCCTGGCCCGCAGCAACGGCATCCCGGCCCGCCGGGTGGACGAGGCGCTGACCACGGTCGGCCTGGACCCGGCCGCCGCCGGCAAGCCGGGCCGGGCCCTCTCGCTGGGCATGGGCCAGCGGCTCGGCATCGCCGGGGCGCTGCTCGGTGATCCGCCGGTGCTGATCTTCGACGAACCGGTGAACGGCCTCGACCCCGACGGCGTGCGGTGGATCCGGCAGTTCATGCGCGGCCTCGCCGAGCAGGGCCGGACCGTCTTCGTCTCCAGCCATCTGATGAGCGAGATGCAGCTCACCGCCGACCAGCTCGTGGTGATCGGCCGGGGCCGACTGCTCGCCGACGCGCCGATCGCCGAGATGATCGGGGCCAGCTCGCTGACCTCGGTCCGGGTCCGTGGCCCACGGCCGGACGCGCTGGCTGGACTCGCCACGCGGCTGCGCGCCACGGGAGCGCGGGTGACGGTCGACGACGGCGGGCTGACCGTCACCGGTGCCCCCACCGAGCGGGTCGGTGACCTGGCACACGAGCTGGGGGTGCCGCTGCACGAGCTGACCACCTCGACCGCCTCGTTGGAGGAGGCGTACCTGGAACTCACCGGTGACAGCGTCGAATACGCCGTGGCCGAACCGGCGGTCCGCCGTGGCTAGCCGGGGACGGGCCCTGGTCGTGCTCGGGACGGTGCTGGCGGGGCTGCTGCCCGCGCCGACCGCCACCGCCGAACCCACCACCGCCGGTTCGGTCCGGCCGGCCACCACCGCCGAACCCACCCGGCCGACCACCGCCGGTTCGACCCGATCGGCCGCCACCGCCGGTTCGACCCGGTCCGCCGACGCTCCCGCCCGGCCGGCGGCCGTCGATGGCGACGACGGACCGGCCGTACCGGCACTCGCGCTGCCGGCACCGACCGGCCGGTACCCGGTGGGTACGACCTGGCTGCACCTGACCGACCGGCGCCGGAGGGATCCGTGGCGCCCGGAGTTCCGCCGCGAACTGATGGTCTCGCTGTGGTACCCGGCCGCACACGGTGGCGGTCCCGCCGCCCTCTACACCACACCTGCGGTCTCGGCGCGGATCATCGCGGCCGAAGGGCTGCCACTGCCACCCGACCTGCTGGCCACGGTCCGCACCACCGCCCACCGCGACGTGCCGATCCGTCCCACCACCACCGGCTGGCCGCTCGTCGTGCTCTCCCCCGGGTTCGGGTTGAGCCGGGAGTCGCTGACCGCGCTCGCCGAGGAGTTGGCCAGCCACGGGTACGCGGTGGCCGGCGTCGACCACCCGTACGAGGCGCGCGGGGTGCAGTTCCCGGACGGCCGGGTCGCCGAGTGCCTGGCCTGCGAGCAGGACGATCCGGACCTGTCCACCGTCGTCCAGGGACGAACGGCCGACCTGTCCTTCGTACTCGATCAACTACTGGCGCCGCCCGGGCCGGGCCGCTGGCCGGGCTCCCGGTGGTTGGACGCTCGGCGGGTCGCCGTGGCGGGACATTCCATCGGCGGCGCGGCGGCGGTCCGTACCCTGGCCACCGACCCCCGGGTACGCGCGGCGGCCGACCTGGACGGCACGCTGTTCGCGCCGGTCGGGCCGATCGACCGTCCCGTGCTGTTGATGGCCTCCGACCGGCCGGCCGATCCGAGCTGGCAGCGCGACTGGCCCGGGTTGTCGGGATGGCGCCGCTGGCTCAGGGTGGCCGGCGCCGGTCACCTGTCGTTCACCGACCGGCCGGTCCTCGGCGCACAGCTCGGGATGGACCCCGGGCCGCTGCCCGCCGAGCGCCAGCTGGCCATCACCCGCGACTACCTGCGGGCGTTCCTGGACCGGCACCTGCGGGGCCGGCCGGCCCTCCTGCTCGACGGGCCCAGTCCCCGCTTCCCCGAGGTCACCTTCGAGGGGGAGCACCGGCATCCGTCCAACCGAACCGGAAGTGAGGCAACCGCATGACCGGAACCGAAACCGTCCGCACCCACGCTGAGGCCGCCGGGCGTACCCGTCCGGCCGGCGGCGGACTGCCGGGTGCGATCGCCGCCGAGTGGGTCAAGATGTGGTCCGTCCGGTCCACCTGGTGGACGATGCTGGCCGGTGGACTGCTGATGGCGGCCACTGCCGGGCAGTTGGCGATCTACGCGGTCAACAGCAACACCAGCGCCGACCGGACCGACGACGTCGGCGTGGTGACCGCCGGCAGCATCGTGGCCGGCTCGGTGGACCTGGTCCAGTACGCGGTGCTGGCCCTCGGTCTGCTGGCCATCACCACCGAGTACGGCACCGGCACGATCCGGCCCAGCCTCCAGGCCACTCCGTCGCGAGCCCGGCTGCTCCTGGCCAAGGCCGCCGTGGTCGCCGTGGTGACGTTCGGACTCGGGCTGTTGCTCGGCGTCGTGGGCGTCGCGGTCGCCCGGCCGGTGCTCGGCGAGTGGGGGCGGGTCCCGATCGGCGGTACGGTCCGGGACGTGCTGGCCGTGGCGACGTACTCGGCGTTGATCGCCGTGCTCGCCCTCGGGTTGGGCGCCGCGCTGCGCGGCGCCGTGTTGACCCTGACGGTGCTGTTCCTCACCCTCATGGTGGTCCCACTGTCGCTGGCCGAGCCGGACATCCGGGTGCTCAACCGGATCGGAGACGGTTTCCCGGGCGTGGCCGGACAGCACTTCGTCAGCGGGGACACCGGCCCATATCCGGCGGTGGTGGGGCTGCTCCTGCTGGCCGCCTGGGCCGGCGCCGCCCTGCTGGTCGGCAGCCTCGCGCTACGCCGCCGCGACGCCTGACCCGCCGCCGATGGTCGGGAGGGCTCCGCGAATGAGCCCTCCCTCACCATCGGGCCGCCCCAGTTAGCTGGTGCGGTGCCGGCGAATACCTGGTGCGGTGCCGGCGAACGCCTGGTGCGGTGCCGGCGAACGCCTCCACCGGGCTCACACCAGCCGGCAGACCCCGTCCCCCACCTCACGGTGGGTAACAGTGATTCACCAAGAAGAATGTTGCACCGAGTGATGCTCGATGCGGCATCCGGAGCTCGGGTTCGCGCGCCTTTGCAATGCTTCCCCATCGGCTACGCCGCCCTGAGCTGCGGTCGTATCGATAGCAGTCGGAAGTGGCTCTCGGCGATGAATTACGGTGCGTGTCTGTCGCCTGGAGGGAAGCATTGCAAAGCCTGGCTGACACGGTGTCCGCATTGGCAGGAGACCATCACTGACAGTGGTGGCTGGACTCGGCGACCGCCCGGGAGGCTTCGTGGAGGCTGCGCTATCGTCCGTCCACCAGGCCGGCCTCGTGGGCGATGATCGCCGCCTGCACCCGGTTGCGCACCTCGAGGCGGGTGAAGATGCTGCTCAGATAGCTCTTCACGGTGCCCTCCACCAGGAAGAGCCGACGGGCGATCTCGGCGTTGGACAGGCCGGCACCGACCAGTGCCAGCACGTCGCGTTCCCGGTCGGTCAGCCCGGCGGTCCGGAGCCGGGCGGCCGGGCTCCGCCCCATCCGGGCACCGTTGAGTTCGATCACCCGGCGGGCGACGGACGGCGACAGACAGGCACCGCCCCCGGCGGCCGCCCGGATCCCGGCCAGCAGCTCCCGCGGGTCGCCGGCCTTGAGCAGGAAGCCGCTCACGCCCGCCCCGAGCGCGCGGGCGATGTAGTCGTCCTCGCCGAAGGTGGTGAGCAGGACGACCGCGGTCTCCGGCACGAGTCGCCGCAGTTCCGCGGCGGCCGTCAACCCGTCCAGCCGGGGCATCCGCACGTCCAGCAGGGCCACCCGAGGGCGGTGCGCCCGGACCAGTTCGACGGCCGCGCCGCCGTCGCCGGCCTCACCCACCACCGCCAGCTCCGGGTCGCTGGCCAGGATGGCCCGGACACCCGCCCGGATCATCGCCTCGTCATCAGCGATCACGACCGGGATCACCACGCCTCCTCGTCACCGTTCACCCTGTCCTTGGCGACCAGCCGGCCGCCGGAGAAGCAGAGCCGGTAGGTCGCCCGCGCCAGCGGGAAGTTGCCGTCCGTGTAGTACTCGCACGAGCTGCCCACCGGGACCCGGGCCGCCATGGCCGGCTCCACCTGCCGGTGGGGCAGCCCGGTCAGCTCGGCGCGGGGCTGACCGACGCGCATCCGGTCGTAGGCCGTGCGGTCCAGCACCGCCCCCGCGGTGGCGAACGGGTAGTAGACCAGGGCGAGCATCGCGGCCAGCGCCACCGGCGCGCTCACCGCCACGAGGAGGCTGCGCCGGACCCGCCGCCGGGCCAGCCGGAGCCGCTGTTCCGGCGCCCCCGGCGGCGGCCGGAGCGCCCCGACGGGACCGGCAGAAGGCGGCCGGAGTGCCTGGCCGGGATCGGCGGGATCGGCGGGAGCCGGTCCCGGGTACCCGTCCGTCGGCGACAGCGGCAGGTGGGCCCGGACCGCGAAACCGGCCCGCTGCGGACCGGCCGCGAAGTGGCCGCCCACCAGCCGTACCCGCTCGCCGACGGCGACCAGGCCGGAGCCCACGGACGGGGGTCCGGGCGGCGGGCCCGTCGGTGCGGCGCCGTTGACCACGGCGACCTCCACCCCGTCGCGTACCGGGGCGACGGTGACCGTGACGACCGCGCCGGGAGCGTACCGGGCCGCGTTGGTGAGCGCTTCGCGGACCAACCGGTGCGCCGCGCCGGCCGGCAGCGGCGGCAGCGGCGGCGCCGCGGGATCGACGGCGAGTTCCACCGACATCCCCGCCGCGCGGGCCGCCGTGACCAGCTCGGGCACGCTCTCCACGACCGGTTGCCCCGGTGCCGGCTCGGCGTCGCCCTCACGGAGCACCCCGATGATCTCCCGCAACCGGTCGGTGGCCGCCGCCACGCTGGCCCGCAGCTCACCCGCCGCGGCGCGGTGTGCCGGATCAAGGTCCGCCGCGACCTCGAGCGCGCCGGCGCGCAGCGCGATGAGGCTCAGGTCGTGTCCCAGGGAGTCGTGCATGTCCTGGGCGATGCGTGCCCGCTCCCGCAGCCGGACCCGCTCGACGATGCCCCGCTGTTCCCGTTCCAGTGCCTCGGCCCGTTGCCAGCCGGCCAGCACCAGGTCCCGGTGCTGGCGGCGGTACCGGCCGACCAGCCAGGGAAAGACCCCGCCGAAGAGCAGGATCGTGGCGTTCAGGAACCAGACCGCCGGCGTCGTGCGCAGCAGCAGCAGGTTCAGCGCCGTACCGAGCCCGGCGATCCCGGCGAACACCAGCGCGGCGGGTCGGGCCGTGGACGTCCGCGACCCGACCAGGTAGCTCAGCACCGGTACGGCGAAGACGAAGTTGCCGTCGAGCAGCGAACCCGCCACCACGAGCAGCAGACCGGCCAGCGGGTACCGCCGGCTCGCCGCCACCGCGGCGGCGAGCGTCAGCAGCGCGACGAGCAGCACCGGGAGGGTGGACCGCTGGTACGGCGGACTGGCCTGGGCGTAGCCGACCGGCGCGGCCAGCACCGCCCACAGCGCCACCTCCCCCAGCACCCGCTGACGCGCTCCCAGCCATGTCCACCAGCCCCGCACGCGGCCAGGCTACCCACGCCCGACCCGGACCGTTACCGTCGAAAGTCAGTGGTCGGTCCGCGCGTGCCGGTGTCGACCCCGCCGACGGACCCGCACGACTGCGGCACCGCGTTCACCGCGAAGAGCCGCTTCAGGTACTCCCAGACCTCTTCGCTGACCACGCCCAGGGTGGCCGCCTCCGGCCCCTTCCCGTCGAGCTTGGCGTACATGCCGGCGAGGATGGCCCGGTCGCCGCCGGTCATCTCCGTCATCAGCTCGGTCCAGTCCCGCGCGGTCCTGCGCACCTCCTCGTCCGCCGGGCCTTCAGCCGGCGCAGCTGTTCCGGGGTGAAGTACTTCGTCCGCATCACGGCCTCCATCGCCTCGATGACCTCGTTGGTCGACGGCTCACCCGAGCCGCCCAGCACCAGTGACAGCCGGGTCAACCGGTCCTTGCGCCGCCGCTGCGCCGTCAACTGCTCCACCACCTGCCGCAGGTGGTCGGCGACCGCGCTGGGCAGGTCGCCGCCACCGGTGGCCAGGACCGCGTCGATCTCGCGTAGCGGCAGGCCGAGCTGCCGCAGCGCGAGCACCCGGTGGAGCCGCCGTACGTCGGTCGCGGTGTAGAGCCGGTGCCCACCGGTCGACCGCTCCGACGGGCGCAGCAGTCCGATCTCGTCGAAGTGGTGACCCGGTGGGGGCCGGTGTGGTCAGTGAACGTCCTCGGCCCAGGCCCTGGTCAGTGAACGTCCTCGGCCCAGGCCCTGGTCAGTGAACGTCCTCGGCCCAGGCCCGCCAGTCGTCGAGCACGCCGTACAGCGCCGGGGTCAGCCAACCCGACGCCGACCGCCGGAACACCCCCGGGTCCATCGCACCGGCGCCGTCCGGCAGCACGCCGAGCAGCGTGGGTACCAGATCGGTGAGGTTGGCCCAGTGGACCAGTTCGGGCTCGCCCGGCCAGGCTCCGAGCACCACCCCGGCCGGCACGGCCCGCCGTTCCAGCGCCTCCAGGGTGAGCGCCGTGTGGTTCAGGGTGCCGAGCCCGGCCCGCGCCACCACCACGGCCGGAGCACCCAGTGAGACGGCCAGATCGGCCACCGTCCACGGCTCGCCGGATGGTCGCAGACCCATCGGTACGAGCAGCCCACCCGCCCCCTCCACCAGCACCAGATCGTGCCTGTCCGCCTCGGCACGGACCGCGTCGACGGCGGCGTACAGCTCCAGCGGCTCGGCGGCGGCGACCCGGGCCGCGGCCAGCGGGGCGAGCGGGTCCGGGTAGCTGGCCAGGGTCCGCGCGGTGCTCGGGGCCGCCAGCCGGGTCACCGTCGCGACGTCGTCCGGCTCGCCGGTGGCCGTACCGGTCTGGCCGGGTTTGATCACCGCCACCCGCAACCCGGCGGCCTGCGCGGCCGCGGTGATCGCGGCCGTGGTGACGGTCTTGCCGACCCCGGTGTCCGTGCCGGTGACCAGCACCGGTCCGCGCCACGCCACGCCGGTCACCGGGACACTCCCAGCGGGCGGCGCCGGGCGGCGGTGACCGGAGGAGCGGTGGCCTGAGGAGCGGTGGCCGGAAGGGGAAGGTCCGGCTCCGCCGGGGCCGGCGGCCGGGGCGCGCACGCCACGATCACCTCGACGGCCCGGTCGAAGTCCGCGCGGGACAGGCCCGCGTTGATCGTGAGGCGCAGCCGCGATCGATGGTCCGGTGTCGACGGCGGCCGGAAACAGCCCACCGCCACCCCCCGGTCGAGGCAGGCGGCGGCCCAGGCCACCGCGGCTTCGGGACCCGGCGCGGTCACCGAGATGACGGCGGCGTCCGGGTCCGGTACGTCCAGGCCGGCGGACCGCAGCCGGCGGACCGCCGCGGTGACCCGGTCGGCGGACTCGGCCCGGGACCGCTCGCCGGCCGCGGAGCGCGCCAGCTCGGTGGCGGCCAGCACCCCGGCGGCCACGGCGGGCGGCAGGCCGGTGTCGTAGACGAAGGTACGGCCGGTGTCGATCAGGTGCCGGACCAGTTCGGCGGGGCCGGCCACCACGCCACCGGCGCCACCGAGCGCCTTGGACAGGGTGGCCGTGACCACGATGCCCGGGGCGCCGGCCAGGCCGGCCGCGGCCAGCTCACCGGCGCCGGCCGGACCGCGTACGCCGAGCGCGTGGGCCTCGTCGACCAGCAGCACCGCGCCGTGTTCGCGGGCCACCGCGTGCAACTCGCCCAGCGGGGCCCGATCGCCGTCCACCGAGAAGATCGACTCGGTGACCACCACGGCGGGCCGGCCCGGCGTCGCCGCCAGCGCGGCCCGGACCGCGGCCACGTCGTTGTGCGGGGTGACCACGGTCTCGGCGCCGGACAACCGGCATCCGTCGATCAGCGAGGCGTGGTTGTGCGCGTCCGAGACGAGCAGCGTGCGGGGCTGGACCAGGGCCCGGACGGCGCCCAGGTTGGCCAGGTAGCCGGAGGAGTAGACGAGTGCCCCGGGAGTGCCCAGCCAGTCGGCCAGGGCCGCCTCCAGGGCCGCGTGCAGGTCGGTCGAGCCGCGTACCAGGCGCGAGCCGGTGGCGCCCAGGCCGTACCCGGCGAGCGCGGCGCCGGCCGCGGCCACCACCTCGGGGGCACGGGCGAGCCCCAGGTAGTCGTTGCCCGCCAGGTCGATCGTCGGGTCCGCCGCGTCGCGGGGCCGCAGCCGCCGGCCGAGCCCGGCCCGGGCGCGTAACCGGGCCCGCCGGTCCAGCGCCGCCAACCAGTCAGCCATCCGCCCACCCTTTCCTCGGCGCCGGATCCGCGCGGTACCCGGGCCCTCGGCGCCGGATCCGTGCGGCGTCCGGAACGTACCATCCGGGTCCGGCGCGGCCCGCGACCCGCCCGGCGACCGGGCCGGCCGGCCGCGGCCTTGTAGGGTACGGCCATGCCTCAGATCCTTGACCAAGCCCGCGAGCAGGTGTTGGAGAACGGGGTCGGCCTCGACGAGGCCGGCGTGCTTGAGGTCCTACGGCTACCCGACGAGCACCTGCCGGCCGCGCTGCAACTCGCCCACGAGGTGCGGATGCGCTGGTGTGGGCCCGAGGTCGAGGTCGAGGGCATCGTCTCGCTGAAAACTGGCGGCTGCCCCGAGGACTGCCACTTCTGCTCCCAGTCCGGATTGTTCGCCTCGCCGGTCCGCTCGGTCTGGCTGGACATCCCGGCGCTGGTGGAAGCGGCCCGGCAGACCGCGAAGACCGGTGCCACCGAGTTCTGCATCGTGGCCGCGGTGCGCGGCCCGGACGCCCGGCTGATGAAGCAGCTCCGCGAGGGCGTGGCGGCGATCAAGGCCGAGGTCGACATCCAGGTGGCCGCCTCGCTGGGCATGCTCACCCAGGAGCAGGTGGACGAGCTGGTCGCCATGGGCGTGCACCGGTACAACCACAACCTGGAGACCTCCCGGTCGTACTTCCCGAACGTGGTCACCACGCACACCTTCGAGGAACGCTGGGAAACCCTGCGGATGGTCCGCGACTCGGGCATGGAGGTCTGCTGCGGCGGCATCCTGGGCCTGGGCGAGTCGGTCGAGCAGCGGGCCGAGTTCGCCGGCCAGCTCGCCGAGCTGGACCCGCACGAGGTACCGCTGAACTTCCTCAACCCCCGGCCCGGCACGCCGTTCGCGGACCGTCCGGTGGTCGAGGGCAGGGACGCGCTGCGGGCCATCGCGGCGTTCCGGCTCGCGATGCCACGGACCATCCTGCGGTACGCGGGCGGCCGCGAGCTGACCCTCGGTGACCTGGGTACCCGGGACGGCCTGCTCGGCGGGATCAACGCGGTCATCGTCGGCAACTACCTGACCACCCTGGGCCGGCCGGCGACCGCCGATCTGGAACTGCTGGACGACCTGCAGATGCCGGTCAAGGCCCTGTCCGCGACGATCTGACCCGCTCGGGAGCGACGATGTCGACGATTGAGCCATCGTGGGCGCGAACCGGCGGGGCGGATCCGGCCGGCACCGGCGGGGCGAACCTGACCACCGCCGCCGGGACGGATCCGGCCGCCGCTGGCGGGACGCGGCTGGCCAGCGCGGACACCGGGGGCGCCCGGTGGTGTGACCGGTGCGGAGGGCCGACCGGCGCCGGCCCGCACGACCCGTGCCACGCCGCCCGGGAGCTGGAGCCGCCCCGGTTCTGCCCGGCTTGCCGCCGCCGGATGAAGGTCCAGGTCGTCCCGACCGGCTGGACCGCGAGCTGCGTCGAGCACGGCGAGATCCACGGCTGACGCCGAACCGCTGTGGTGCTCCCGGCCCGGGTTTGCCGAGGCCCGGGCCGGGAGCGGAGACCGGCGTTCGGGTCAGCCGGTCGTGCAGGTGATGCCGTTGAGGGTGAACGCGGTCGGCTTCGGGTTGCTACCGGTGTGCGTACCGTTGAAACCGAAGCTGGTCGACGCGCCCGGCGCCAGCGTGCCGTTGTATGACAGGCTGGCGGCCCGGACCGCCGACCCGGTCTGGGTGACCGTCGCCGACCACGCCTGGCCGACCTGCTGGCCGGCGGTGTAGGACCAGGCCAGGGTCCAGCCGTTCAGCGTGGTCGACCCGGTGTTGCGGATCGTGACGTTCGCGGTGAACCCGTTGGTCCAGTCGCTGGTGGCGTAGGTCACCTGGCACGGTCCACTCGGACCCGACGTCGGCGAGGCGGTCGGGGTCGGCGAGGCCGTGGGGGACGCCGTGGGCGACGCCGTGGGGGTGGGCGAGGCCGTCGGGGACGCCGTGGGAGTGGGCGAGGCCGTCGGCGAGGCGGTCGGGCTGGCCGTCGGGCCCGGGCCCGGCTCCTGACCCCAGACCAGCTTGCCGGCCTCGTACAGCGGCACGTTCCGGTTCGGCCCGGCGGTCGTCTGGTACGACGGGTCGTTGGCCGGGTTCCAGGTGCCACCCTCGGCAACGCCGACCTTGAACTGGACCTCCATCCGGTGCTGCGACTGGCCAGCCGGGGCGATGGTGTAACCGGTGCAGTCGACCTCGACGTACCAGAGGGTGCCGGAGACCTGGTGCGCGGTGCTCGGCGACGGGCAGCCCTGGGTGTAACCCGGGGTGACCACCAGCGGCGACCCGTCGGTGTTCACGTAGTACCGGAACTTGGACTGGGTCAGCGCCCGCGCCGGGAACGCCGACTTGTTGTAGACGATCAGCTTGAGTCCGGTGGCCCGGGGCTCGCTCTGCGCGACCGTGGTCTCCACGGTCAGCTCGTCCATGTCCGGCTTCTCCGCCGTGGGGAAGCCGGCGACCGGGCTGCCGCCGTACTCCGAGGTCAGCCGGGCCAGCGCGGAGGTGAAGCCCGCGTTGTAGTCGGTGGCCACCTCGTTCATCACGTAGTCCGACCGGCTGTCGGTGTACGCGTCGTTGGCCGAGGAAGGCCCGCCGACCAGCGCGCCGTAGAGCACGTGCCGGGTGTCGGTGGGCACGGTCTGGCTGTCCCACCAGGAGCCGTGTGCGGTGCGGTGGTGCGGGTTGCGCGGCGGGTTGGTCCCGAAACCGATCAGGTAACTGGACTTGCGCGGGTTGTCGCCGAGCGCGTACCCGATCTGCCGGACCGCGAAGTCGTGGTAGCGGGCCTTGCGCACGGTGTCGGTGGTCTTGTCCGAGTAGACCAGCGCGGCGAACGCGGTGTTGGCCGCGTACCGCAGCGAACCCCAGGAGTCGAGCACGGCCTCGCCGCCGGGCGAGTAGTTGACCCGGGCGCCGTCGACCCCGACGGTCCACCAGTCCAGCCACCGGTTGGCGTCGTCGACGTACTTCGGCTTCCCGGTCAGGTTGGCCAGCAGCACGTACGCGCCGAACTGCTTGTTGTCCCAGGCCAGGGTCCACTTGTAGGCGCGGGTGGTGGACTGCGGTTCGGTGTTGAGCTTGTCGTACTCGCTCTCGGCCTTGGCCAGGTAGGTCGCGTCGTTGGTGGCCCGGTAGAGCCAGATCGCGCCCCAGACCAGCTCGTCCTGGTAGCCGCTCCAGGACTTGTAGAACGCCTGCGCGTCGGTGATGCAGTCGCTGTACGCCTTTCGCACGGTGTCGGCGAAGGTGTAGAGCTGCTTGGCGTGGGTGAGCAGCTTGTCCGCGTACGCGGCGTCGGTGGACCGGAAGACCATCGAGGACGCCGCCATCGCGGCCGCCGTCTCCCCGGCCAGGTCCGAGCCGCCACAGCTCGCGTCGATCTTGTACGCGGGCCGCGCCATCGGCAGCACCTCGGCCGGCCCCCACCACTTGTGGTCGTCGTCGCCCTTGCCGACCTGCCCGTACAGGACGTTCGCCGACGGGTGCGCCTTGATGAAGTAGTCGTTGACCCAGCGCAGGTTGCTCAGCAGGTACGGCAGTTGGCCCGAGTTCTGGTAACCGGACCGGTAGTCGACGGCGCCCCAGGCCAGCATGGTGGTGCTGAACGCCATCGGGAAGCCGAACTTCACGTGGTCGCCCGCGTCGTACCAGCCGCCGGTCAGGTCCACCCCGACGTCGGATCCGTCGCGCAGCGCGGAGTCACCACGCCAGGAGACCCGGTTGTCACTCGGCAGCTTCCCCGACCGCTGCGCCTCGTAGAAGAACATGGTCTTCTGCAGCGCCTCGCCGTAGTTGAAGGCTGGCGCGGCGGCGGCCTGGGCGGCGACCTCGGCCCGGACCGGGTCGGTCGTGGCGCCGCCCGGGGCCGCGCCGGCCGCGCCGGCGGGCGCGCCGGCGGCGAGCGTGAGGGCGGCCAGTGCCGCGATCCGGCGCCAACCGCGCCGGCGGGGTGGGGGGTACGGGGCGTCCGGCCCGGTCCGGGTTGCCATCGCGCGGCTCCTTCAGGCGAAACTTTGGGGGATGAGCTGCTATGGGAGCGCTTCCATAGGGTTCCAACAATGTAAACGGTCAATTCCCGGTTTGTGAAGCACCCCGCAGCCGGCCGCTCTCCCGCATCCGCACGCCACCGCCTAGGGTCAAAGACGTCCACAGGCAAGCACATGCAAGGAAGGGCCCCCTGTTATCGCTTCTGGTAGAGGAAGGGCCCCTTCTTAACGGGGGAGGCAACGATGACGCTGACCAGCGGCGCGGCGACCGGACAGGCGACGGACGACGACGCGGCGACCGGACAGGCGGTGGACGGCAACGCCGCAGCGGTCACCGAGGTGACCTCGCACGAGGAACTGCGGGACCTGCTCGGCGCGCCGGGCCGGCGGTCCATCACCAAGGAGCGCCAGGCGCTGCACGAGATGGACCGGCAGTGGATCGCGACGTCGCCGTTCTGCCTGGTCGCCACGGCCGGGGCCGACGGAAGCTGCGATGTCTCCCCCAAGGGCGACCCGGCGGGTTTCGTCCTCGTGCTCGACGACACCACGATCGCCATCCCCGAACGGCCCGGCAACCGGCGGGCCGACGGGTTCCACAACATCCTGGACAACCCGCATGTCGGGCTGATCTTCCTGATCCCCGGCCGCGACGACACTCTCCGGATCAACGGCCGCGCCCGGGTGGTGCGCGACGCGCCGTTCTTCGACCGGATGGTCGTACGCGGACACCGGCCGAGGTTCGCCGTGCTGGTCGAGGTCGAGCAGGTCTTCTACCACTGCTCCAAGGCGTTCCTACGCTCCGACCTGTGGCGACCGGACAGCTGGCCGGCCGACACGCTGCCGTCGCGGGCCAAGATAACCAAGGCGACCCAGCCGGAGGAGAACCTCGCCGAGCTGGAGCGGCACTACGGTCCGGACTACGTCAAGGGCCTCTACCGCTGACCCGCCTCCCCGCGACACCGGATCCGGCACCACCGGACGGTCGGTATCCGCCCGACTGGCGCGGCATCGCCCGGGCAACGGTTCCCGTCCGGCGTCAGTGGCACGGCGAGGGCGGGCCGCAGCGTCACAGGGTCGTTCGGTGTTACGCGGACACGCCGCGCAAATGCCGATCGACGGTCGGACAACCGCCACGTCCATGCAGGTCAGGACGTTTGTCCGATGTCGAGGGCAGGCACACCCGATGCGATCATGTGCTGCCCCCCTCGACCATCCAACGGAGGAACCCATGCCACGGTGTCGGCGCGCGGCGCACACGGTCTTCTGCGCGGTGGCGACCGCGGCTGGGCTCGCCCTCGCCAGCCCGGCCTGGGCTGGCACCATCGGCCCGGTCAGCACCGGCAACGACGGGCACAACCCCAAGGGGGACAACGGCACAGTCAAGATCGACGGTGCTCCCCTCGACGACAAGGTCGACAACCAACCGCATGTGACCTGCGATTTCGAGTTGGAATTCTTCAACTTCGACACCGACCAACGCGCCGACATCACCCTCACGGCCCAGCCGCCGTCCGGCAACGGCAAGCTGGTCCTGGCCATCCGGGACCGGGTCATCAGCGATGATCCGGCGCGTGGCGCGGAGAACGACCACGACGCGGTCATCCCACTCTCGGCCACCGACCTTGACCTGACCGGCCTGACGGCGCACCCCAAGCAGGGTTACCACCTGAAGCTGACAGTCGAGCTGGCCGACGGCAACGGCGCCGGCAAGCACAAGGTCTTCTGGCTCCAGCCCTGCGCCACGGACGGTGGCGGTGGCGACAATGGCGGCGGTGGCGACAACAACGGCGGCGGTGGCGACAACGGTGGTGGCGACAGCGATGGCGGCGGTGGCGACAACGGTGGTGGCGACAGCGATGGCGGCGGAACCCCTGCTGACGGCGAGGGCGCCGGCGGCGGTTCGCTGCCCATCACCGGAGTCGCGGCCGGCGGCATCGCCGTGGGCGGGCTCGCGCTGCTCGGCACCGGTACGGCGTTGATGCTGGTCCGTCGCCGGCGCCGGATCAATTTCATCAGCTGATCCCCGTTCCGGCTCTCCACCGGAATCCGTTGGGTGAGGCGCGCGGCGACCGGGCCGGCGCAGGCCGTGGCCAACGTCAGGCGCCAACGACGTCAGGCACCGACCACAGTAGGCGCGGCCCACGCAGACCACCGTCGACCCGGTCCACGTTGACCACCACTGACACCCGGCCGGCGCCGGCCGCCGACCACGGTCGAGGGGCGGCGTCAGGCGCCGGCTGCGGCTGGTGTGTCGGGCGCCGGGGTGCCCGGGGCCAGCGGGACCACCACGGTGACCAGCGGGCCGTCCCGGTCCGTCCGGGCCGCCGGGGCGACCCGGCGCAGCAACCGGGGAAGCGCCTCGGTCGCCTCCGTGGTGTGCCCGACCAGCGCCGCGTACCCGTCCCGATGGGCGTGCCGAAGCAGTCGGCGGACGAGCGCGGTACCGATGCCCAGGCGTTGCCAGCCGTCCTCCACCAGCACCCCCGCCTCGGCCAGGTCACCGTCGGCCGACAGACCGGCCACGGCCACCACCCGGGGACGGTCGTTCGCCGGGTCATCCACCGTGGCCAGCAGGCTGACGCCCCGGGGCGGATCCAGCAACCGGCGCAGCTGCCGGTCGCTCTGCTCGGCGTCGGTCAGGTAGCGCCGCCGGCGGCTCTCGGCGGAACACCGGGCATGCATCCGGCGTACGGCCGCGAGGTCGCCCGACGCGGCGGATCGGATCTCGACCTCGGTGCCGTCGGGCAGGAGCAGGGTGACCCGCTCGGCGGCCCGGTCGGCGGCCACCGCGGCGAGGTCGACCAGCGCCTGCGCGCGGGCGAACTCGGCCGGGGTGAAATCAGGCGCGGTACGGGTCACCTCGAAACAACCCCCGGCCGGGTCGGTGAGCAACATCGTGCGGCTGTCGAAACCGGTACGGGCCGGTTCCCCGGTGCGGGGCGCCGGGGGACCCACCGGTCGCCAGGTGACCTGGGTCGCGCCGAGCAGATCCCGCAGCGCCACGTCCAGCCGGTCCGGATCCCGGACCAGCCGGCCGGCCAGGCTCAGCGTCCTGGTCGGCGGGTCCACCAGCACCTTCGCCTCGCTACGCGCCACCCAGCAGTCTCGACCTCGGCCGCGTTCGACGGCGGCGACCAGATCGGTCTCGCTCAGCCCGTCCGGCGCGTCGACGAGGAAGTCGTCGACCGCGCCCGCCTCGGTGGTGTGTACCTGCACGGTCAGGATGTTCACCGAGCGCAGCGCGAGGCTCGCGGTGAGGACGGAGAGATATCCGGGCCGGTCGTCGACGGTCGCCCGGATTCGCCACAGTGCCATGTCGGCCTCCTCTCCCGGTCCGGCGGCAACCGCCGGCCGGTCCCGGCGGGGCGGGCCGCGGGTGCGGCTCGCGCCCCCACCCACGTCCAGCTTGCGCCGACACCGGGCGTGCCGGGGGCAGATCCGCGTAGAGCACCACCCCGCGCTCGTACGGACCACCCCCGGCGCCCGGTTTCGCCCGCGAAGTCCATCCGCGGACGATGCTGCCGGGCCGGGCGGACGCCACGCCGCGTACCGCCCGGTCGGTCGGTCGGTTTCCCACCACCGCCCAACCATTCCCCACCGTCGGTCGGCCGGTTCCCGCCACCGACCAACCTTTCCTAACCGTCGGTCGACCCGGTTTCCCGCCACCGGGTCGGCCGTTCCCCACCGTCGGCCAGCCGGTTCCCGCCACCGACTGTCCGACCTCCCCACCGCGCCGGCGCAGCTCCCGCTGACGGCCGGCGCTGGGTCATCCTGCGGCTGGCAGGGGCGAAGCGTTCACCAGATCCAGCCGATCGCCGAGAATCACCGCGGCCGCGCGGACCAGCTGGGCCGCCCGGTCCACCTCGGTGACGTGGAACGCGGCCGCGGGTAGTCCGTCCTCGTCGCCCCGCGCCACCACCAGCACCAGGCCGGCCCGCCCGAACGGTGCCACCGCGTAGTGCCAGCCGTCCGGACCGTCGGTGGCCCGGGCCCGCAACGGGGTCACCGGCGGCAGTTGCGGCGGCTCGGGCACCCGCCAACTGGCGTACGCGATGGTCGGTTCGGCGCCGATGTCGCCGGGTTGCGGGTCCATGTGCCGGCTCGCCCAGTCGGCCGGTACCACGGCGACGGCGGCCCAGTCCGCGGCGAGCAGCCCCGGCACCGCGTCGACCAGCGTGTTCAGGCCGGTGGACACGTTCGCCGCCACCTGCGCGAGCAGCTCGGCGTCCGCACCACCCCCGGTGAGCGCGCCCACCGCCTTCCACACCCCGATCACGTGTACGCCCGGAATGGCCGCCAGACCGGCGAGCAGTCGCTCGACGCGGATGCTGCCGGGCCAGACCACCGTGAAGTCGTCGACCGCACGCCCACCCAGGCGCTCCAGCACCAGCACCTGGACGATGTCAGCCCCGGCCACGCCCATGGTCCGGGCGACCTGACCGAGCGTTCCGGGCCGGTCCGGGAGACTAACCCGAAGTCGCAGCACCATGTCGTCCCCTTCCCGCGGTCTGCCCCCGCTGACCACTACGGCAAGTTTGCCTTGTGACCGTTTCGCGCCTGTTGCGCAGACGTGTCCCCGCCGCAAAGAACGCCGGCAGCAGGGACGACGCGGCCGATTCCACCCGAGCGGCCGGTTCCGGGCCGAACGGGTCTGTCGGGTTGACAGGTCGGCACGGCTGCCATCAACTGGTCGGATGGATGATCGCCCGGCCCCGACCGGGCTGGACCTGGACCGGCTCACCGGGTATCTGCGCGAGCACCGGCCCGACCTGCTCGCCGGCCCGCTGCGGGCGGGGTTGATCGCCGGTGGTCGGTCCAACCTGACCTATCTGGTGAGCGCCGGCGACCGGGAGTTCGTGCTACGCCGTCCGCCGCTGGGTCACGTGCTCGCCACCGCGCACGACATGGGCCGGGAGTACCGGGTGATCTCGGCGTTGGCGCCGACCGACGTACCGGTGCCGGAGGCGTTGTCGCACTGCGCGGACCCGGATGTCATCGGCGCGCCGTTCTACCTGATGAGCCGGGTGCCGGGCACGGTGTTCCGCAGCCGCCGGCAGACCGACCGACTCAGCCGGGAGCAACGGTACGACCTGGCGATGGCGATGATGGACACCCTCGCGGACCTGCACCGGGTGCCGCCCGAGGCGGTGGGCCTGGCCGACTTCGGCCGGCCCGTCGGGTTCCTGGGGCGGCAGGTCCGGCGGTGGGCCGGCCAGCTGGACCGGTCCCGCAGTCGGCCGCTGCCCGCCATCGACGAACTACGGGACCGGTTGGCCGCCACCGTCCCGGAGGCCACCTCCGCTCCGGAGACCGACACCGTCCCGAAGACCGCCACCACCCCGAAGACCGCCACCGCCCCGGAGACCGGAACCGCCACGGAGACCGGTACCACCCCGAAGACCGCCACGGCCCCGGAGACCGGCACCGTCCCGAGGGCCGACCCGGGTGCCGGCGCCGACCGCGCGGGCCGCGACACCAGTGCCGACCGCGCGGGTCGGATCGTGCACGGGGACTACCGGCTGGACAATCTGCTCGCGGAGGCCGATCCGGTCGCCGTACACGCGGTGCTGGACTGGGAGATGGCGACCCTCGGCGACCCGCTGACCGATCTGGGCCTGCTGCTGACGTACTGGGAGGTCCTCGGCGACAGCGACCTCGCCGCCGGCAACCCGGTGGCCGACGGGCTGGGTCCCCGGGCGGGCTTCCCGGACGGGCGGGAGCTGATCGACCGGTACGCGGACCGGTCCGGGATCGATGTCGGACCGCTCGACTGGCATGTGGCGCTCGGCTGTTTCAAGCTCGCGGTGATCTGCGAGGGTATCCACTACCGGCACACGCTCGGGCAGACCGTGGGCGAGGGCTTCGACCGGATCGGTCAGCTCGTACCGCCGCTGGTCGAGCGCGGCCTGGCCAGGATCGGGGGCTAGATGGACTTCGGCTTCGACGCGCGGACGACCGAGCTGTGCGCGGCGCTGACCGCGTTCCTCGACGAGCAGGTGTACCCGGCCGAGGCCGTCCACGCCGAGCAGGTCGCCGCGGCCGGCGACCCGTGGCACCGGCCAGCGGTCATGGCCGAACTGATCGCCGAGGCCCGCCGGCGTGGGCTGTGGAACCTGTTCCTGCCCGACCCCCGGTACGGCGCGGGGCTGACGAACCTGCAGTACGCCCCGCTGGCCGAACTGACCGGACGCAGCCCGCAGCTGGCCCCCGAGGCGTTGAACTGCGCGGCCCCGGACACCGGGAACATGGAACTGCTCGCCGAGTTCGGCTCCGCCGAGCAGCGGGAGCGGTGGCTGCGCCCGCTGCTGGCCGCCGAGATCCGCTCCGCGTTCTGCATGACCGAACCCGAGGTCGCCTCCTCGGACGCCACGAACATCGCCACCCGGATCGCCCGGGACGGCGACGGGTACGTCATCAACGGTCGCAAGTGGTGGTCGTCCGGAGCGATGGATCCGCGCTGCGAGATCCTCATCGTGATGGGCGAGACGGACCCGGACGCCGAACGGCACCGGCGGCAGAGCATGATCCTGGTACCCCGGGACACGCCGGGGGTGACCGTGCGGCGCGGGATGACCGTTTTCGGCTACACCGACGCCGCGCACGGCGGGCACGCCGAGATCACCTTCGCCGACGTACGGGTGCCGGCGGCCAACCTGATCGGCGACGAGGGTGCCGGGTTCGCGATCGCCCAGGCGCGTCTCGGACCGGGCCGGATCCACCACTGCATGCGGTTGGTCGGGATGGCCGAACGGGCGCTGGAACTGCTCTGCCGTCGGGTGTCGGCCCGGGTGGCGTTCGGTCGGCCGCTGGCCGAGCAGGGCGTCATCCGGGAGTGGATCGCCGAGTCTCGGGTGCGGATCGAGCAGGCCCGGCTGCTCGTGCTCAAGACCGCCTGGCTGATGGACACCGTGGGCAACCGGGGCGCGCACACCGAGATCCAGGCCATCAAGATCGCTACGCCGGCGATGGCGGAGTGGGTGATCGACAAGGCGATCCAGGCGTACGGGGCGGCCGGGCTCAGCCAGGACAGCCCGCTGGCCGCGCTCTGGGCGCAGGCCCGCACGCTGCGCCTGGCCGACGGCCCGGACGAGGTGCACCGCGCCTCGCTGGCCCGGCGCGAGTTGCGCCGCTGGGCCGACGACGGTTCCGGCTGAACCGTTAGGAAGGGACCCCTTTACATCGGAAAGCGACAAGAAGGGTCCCTTCCTTACCGCTCAGGCGGAGGCGCGGGGCACGACGTGGGTGTCCAGCAGGACGTACGGGGCCTGGAGGTCCTCGCCACGGATCCGGGACACCAGCAGCCGGGCCATCCGCCGGCCCATCTCCTCGACCGGCTGGAAGACGGTGGTCAGCGGCGGGTCGGACTGCCGGGCGATGGGCGAGTCCTCGAAGCCGACCAGGGCCACCTCGTCCGGCACCCGCCGGCCGAGTTCGCGCAGCACCCGCAGGGCACCGCAGGCCATCAGGTCCGAGGCGGCGAAGACGGCGTCCAGGTCGGGGTTGTTGGCCAACAGTTCCCGCATGGCGGCGGCGCCGCTGGTCTCGCTGAAGTCGCCGTACGCGATGAGTTCCTCGCGCATCGGCTTGCCGGTGGCCTGCATGGCGGCCCGGTAGCCGGCGAGCCGGGCCAGACCGGCGCCCATGTCCTGCGAGCCGGCGATGGTGGCGATCTGGCGGCGCCCCCGGTTGAGGAGGTATTCCACGGCCCCGCGGGCACCGCCGACGTTGTCCACGTCCACGAAGTACGCCGGCGGCGCGCTGGGTTGGAGCATCCAGGCGGGCCGCCCACCGAGCACGGTGGGCAGCCCGCGCTGCTCCAGCAGCGTCGGCAGCGGATCGTCGTCGTGCAGCGACAGCAGCAGCACGCCGTCCACGTGCTGGCTGGTCAGGTGGTGCTCCATCCGCTCCCGCTCGGCCGGCGACTGCGCCATGGCAAGCCACAGCTGCATCGGCGACTCCAGCAGGCCGGAGCTGATGCCCCGGACGATCCCCGCGAAGAACGGCTCGCCGAAGACCCGGTCCCCGGACTCGGACACCACCAGCGCGACCGAGTCGGTTCGCTGGGTGACCAGTGCCCGCGCCGCCCGATTGGGCACATAGCCCAACTCGGCGATGGCGGCCTGCACCGCTGCCCGTGCCTCGGGACTGACCTGAGGCGAGCCGTTCACCACCCGGGACACGGTGCCCCGGCCCACGCCCGCCCGTGCCGCCACCGCGTCCAACGTCGGCCGCCCGAGCGAGCGGCTACGCGTACCCATCGTCTGTTGCTCCTCCGACGTCGGCCCTCCGGCGCCGGTCCTCGCCGCGCCGTCGCGCCGGTCGGATCGTCGCCCGGCGCCGCTATCCTGCTGCCAGGCCGTTGTGCCGGATCACGTCCGAGTACCACCTGGCGCTGGACTTGGGGATGCGGCGCTGGCTCTCGTAGTCGACGTACGTGATGCCGAACCGCTTGGTGTACCCCCAGGCCCATTCGAAATTATCCAGCAGCGACCAGGCAAAGTATCCCCGGAGTGGGACACCGGCAGTGATGGCCTCGTGGCAGGCGCGCACATGCAGGTCCAGGAAAGCCACCCGGTCGGGGTCGTCAACCTCGTCGTTGACGACCTGATCCACGAAAGCGGCACCGTTCTCGGTGACGTACAGCGGCACCTCGGGGTACTCCTGGTGGACCCGCGTCAGCGTCTCCACCAGGCCGGGGGCGTCGATTTCCCACTCCATGTCGGTCACCGGCACGCCTCGGGTGACGAACCGGACCTTCTCGCTCCCCGGCCAGCAGGACGGCGCCTGCCAGTACGCCTGGGGTTCGGCCTCGGGCACCTGGGCGGCAACGACGTGCCGGCTGTAGTAGTTGATGCCGAGCATGGACAGCGGGGTGGAGATGGTCGCCAGGTCACCGTCGCGGACATGCCCGAAGTCACTCACCTCGCGCAGGTCCTCGCGCACGTCGGACGGGTACTCGCCACGCAGGATCGGGTCCAGGAAGATCCGGTTGGCCAACCCGTCGATCCGCCGGGCCGCGTCCGCGTCGACCTCCTTCTCGGAGGCCGGGGAGACCGCGTACAGGTTGAGGGTGACGCCGAACTCGTTCTCCGGCCGGGCCGCCCGCATGGCCTGCACGGCCAGGCCGTGCCCGAGCATCAGGTGGTGGGCCGCCCGGACGTCGGCGCCGGGCTCGGTCCGGCCGGGCGCGTGTACGCCGGAGCCGTAGCCGAGGAAGGCCGAGCACCAGGGCTCGTTCAGGGTGGTCCAGCGGCTCACCCGGTCGCCCAGGGCCTCGTGGGTCAGCGCGGCGTAGTCGGCGAAGCGTGCCGCCGTGTCCCGCTCCGGCCAGCCACCGGCGTCCTCCAGCGGCTGCGGGAGGTCCCAGTGGTAGAGGGTGAGCCACGGCTCGATGTTGTGTCCGAGCAGTTCGTCGATCAGGCGGCGGTAGAAGTCCAGGCCCGCCTGGTTGGCCGGACCCCGGCCGCCGGGCTGGATGCGGGTCCAGGAAACCGAGAACCGGTACGCGGTCAGCCCGAGGTCGGCCATCAGCCGCACGTCGTCACGGAACCGGTGGTAGTGGTCACACGCGATGTCGCCGGTGTGTCCCTCGACCACCCGTCCGGGGGTGTGGCTGAAGGTGTCCCAGATCGACGGGGTACGACCGTCCTCGGCGGTGGCGCCTTCGATCTGATAGGCCGCGGTGGCCGCTCCCCACCGGAAGCCGGACGGGAAGGTGAGCTCCCGCTCGGCACCGAGCAGAGGGACCCGCTGATCGGTTGCTGGGTTTGTCACCACCTGAGCGTGCCGGGCGGCGCGCAGACCGTCAAGGGTGCAATGGGAGCGTTCCCATTCTGTTACGGTGATCCATATCAGCTGTTACGGGTTTTCCGCATCAGCTCATTCGCCGTGCCAAGGTGGTGACGCGAGTGGCGTCGAAAGCCGACGGATCGAAGGTCCGACCGACCCAGCCGCGAAGCTCGTCGCGCTCCGGATCGGCCGGGTCCGCCAGCGCCGCGAGGAGCCGGCGATATCCGGGCGGGCCGCCGACGTCCTCGGGCGGACCCGCCCGCGCGCCGTCCAGACAGACGGGGTAACGCTCGTCCGGGTCGGCCGCCAGCACCTCCTCCACCACCGCGTCGTGCTCCCACCAGTCCCCGAAGTCGTAGGTGTAGCGGAACCGGCCGCCCTGAGCCGTCACCGCGTCCAGCCGGTGGTCCAGCTCGTCCCGCACCAGCAGCTCACCGGCCGGGTCCGGCACGCCGTACGAGATGCCGTCGATCTCGAACGAGTGCAGGTGGCAGTCGTGCCAGCCGAAGACGTGCTGGAAGACCCGGTGTACCCGGTCCAGCGTGTAACCCCCCGGGATCAGCACCCGGCGCCAGATCGGCGGCGAGACCCCCGCGAGGGACACCCTGAGTTGATAGACCTGACGGGGCATGCTCCCCCACCCGAGGACATAGGCTGCCGGCATGATCTGCCGAGCGTGCCGGGAGAGCCGGCACGACGACTGCCGGGGTCGCAACTGGTGCGACTGCCAGCACCGTACCCCCGCACCCACGCCTCCGGTCACCGGTTCGGCCGGCGAATGACGGCCGGGACGGGCATCCGACGCGGTTGGCCCGAACCGTCGACCACGCCGCTGGACGACGCCGCGCTCATCGCCGGGTACGGCCGGACGGACCGGCCGACCCTGCGGGTCAACTTCGTCAGCAGCCTGGACGGCGCCACCCACCTGGCCGGCCGCTCCGGCGGGCTGTCGTCACCGGCCGACAAGCGGGTCTTCGGGCTGCTCCGGATGGTCAGCGACGCCGTCGTGGTGGGGGCCGGCACGCTTCGGGACGAGGGCTACGGCCCGCTGCGGCTGGGCACCCGCCAGCGGGAGTGGCGGGTCGCGCGAGGGCTAACCGAACACCCCACCCTGGTGATCGTCTCCGGGACGTTACGACTGGACCCGGCGGCCCCGATGCTGGCCGAGGCGCCGGTCCGACCCGTGGTGCTGACCACGGTGCGCGCCGTCGCACCCGCCGGGCTGGACCGGGTCGCGGACCTCATCCGGTACGACGCAGGCCCCGAACCCGGCGCCCGACCCGTCGCCGGGGCCGGCGGCGGGACCGACGTTGTGACCAGCGGCGGGACCGACGTTGTGACCGCCGGCGGGACCGGTGCTGGCGGGGGGACCGGCAACGGCAGCGTCGACCTGATCGCCGGCCTGGCCGAGCTGCGCCGACGGGGGTACGGGCAGTTGCTGTCCGAGGGCGGTCCGCAGTTGTTCGGTTCGCTCACCGCCGTCGACCTGGTCGACGAGCTGTGCCTCACCCTCAGCCCGCTGCTGACCGGACCCGGCGCCGGCCGGATCACCGCCGGACCGCCCGGACCGCCACGCGGGATGGCCCTGCGCCAGGTGCTCACCGCCGACGACGGCACCCTGCTGCTGCGCTACACCCGGGACCGGTGAAAGGAAGGGCACCTTGTTATCGCTTTTCGTATAGGAAGGGCCCCTTCTTAACATCCCCCGAGTCCGCCGGCTGGGCAGCCACCGACGCCAGCACGGCCTCCGCCGAGGCGCCGTCCAGCAGCCGTACCTCGTTGTCCTGGCCGCGCCGGGTGACGCGGACGGTGACCCGACGTAGTCGGCGGTCCTCGATCTCGCAGTCCAACAGCAACCCGTCCAGATACCGACCCGCCATCGCCGGCCAGTCGAACACCAGGTTGCCGAGGCTGTAGCAGATCGGTCGCCCGGCGTGCGTCTCGATGCCGCCCACCGAGTGGGGGCCATGCCCGATGACCAGATCGGCGCCGGCATCCACCGCTGCCCGGCCGATCTGCCGCTGGTAGTGGCACGGGGGCTGGTTCGCCACCCCCCAGTGACAGGAGACGACCAGCACGTCGCACCGGGCGCGCAGCGCCGTCACATCGACCACCATCCGGGCGAGCTGATCCGGGTACGCCTCGGTGAGCACCGTCGGCGGTCGTCCCGGCACCTCGGCCACCCGCGGGTCCGGGGCGTACGAGGTGGTTGCGCGGATCGTCGCCACCCCCGCCACGCCGGGGCCAGCCGCGTGGCCGTACGGAAAGGCGATCGAGGTGTACGCGAGAAAGCCGAACCGGGTCCCGGCGCGCTCGATCGACAGCGGCCGGTGTGCGGCCTCGAGGTCGGTGCCGGCCCCACAGTGCCCGATGCCCACGGAGTCCAGCACGGCCAGGCTGGCCAGCATCGAACCGGCGGGATAGGTGACATTGTTGGCGCAGCTCACCCCGTCGATCCCGGCGGCGACGAGCGCCTCGACCATCCGCGGGTCTGAGTGGTTCCAGCCGGGCTTGTGCGGAATGTCGACACCGTCCGGCGAGGGTGGCGCCAGCGCTCCCTCCAGGTTGACGAACCGCACGTCCGCCCCGTCGAGTACCGGTCGCAGTCCCGCGAACGCCGCCGCCGGCTCGCGCCGGCGCTGGAGGTTGACGTCCCCACCGAGCACCATCCGTTGCCGCATCCGACCGACCCTAACGACCGCCACCTCGGCGGGCGGCACTCCGACTGCGGCCAGCACTTCGGCTCCAGCGCGTGACGTCTGGCCACCGGAGTGTTAACAGGGGGCCCTTGCTATACGAAAAGCGCTAACAAGGTGCCCTTCCTTTCACCGAGCCGGCCGCGTCGCTTGGCGTCGGGTCGTACCGGTGGGGCAGTATGCAACAGGTGTGCGATGACCATGCGGACGGAAGGTCGACGCGATGACCGACGAGGCCACCACCGGTGAGCCCATGGGCGAGGCGGTCGGCCGGGTCCTCGGCACCGCCGACGCCACCCCGTTGCAGTTCTGGACGGCGGTCGCGCCCGGCAGCTATCTGCAACTGGACGACGTGGTGGTGACCCGCCGTGAGCTGCCGGACCGGGAGCCGGTGCTGATCGCCGGGGTGGTGACCCAGGTCCGCGCGCGGCACGAGGGTGCCCAGTTCGACTCGGACGTGTTCGCGATCGCCGACGGCACGCTGCCGGCGATGGTGCAGGAGGCGGCCGAGGTGACCACCACCCGGGTCGACCCCGAGCTGTACGTGCCACCGGAGCCGGGCGCGCCGGTGTACCGCGCCGAGGGTGACGCGCGGGCCCGGGCGCTGCACTTCGACCGGATGGACCGTCGGGTGCCGATGGGGATGGGCCGGGACGGCGTACCGGTCTACCTGAACGCGGACTTCCTGGACGGCAGCCGGGGCGCGCACGTCTCCATCTCCGGCATCTCGGGCGTGGCCACCAAGACCAGCTTCGCCACCTTCCTGCTCTACTCGGTGTTCCGCTCGGGCGTGCTGGGCGGCGACGCGGTGAACGCCAAGGCGCTGATCTTCAACGTGAAGGGCGAGGACCTGCTCTTCCTCGACCACCCGAACGCCCGGCTGGACGGTCCGACCACCGCCGCGTACGCCCGGTTGGGGCTGCCCGCCGGGGCCTTCTCGGACGTGCGGGTGTACGCCCCGCCCCGCGCCGGCGACTCCTCGGGCACACCCGACGTGACCAGCCGACTGTCCGGGGTGGACAGCTTCTACTGGACGCTCACCGAGTTCTGCGCCGACCGGCTGCTGCCGTACGTCTTCGCCGACGCCGACGACGAGCGCCAGCAGTACACGATGGTGGTCCACTCGGTGGCCGCGCACCTGGCCCGGTACGCGCAGCCGGCCGACGGCGGGGTGAGCATCGACGGCGTCCGGCTGAACTCGTACCCCGATCTGGTGGACCACGTCGTGGCGCAGTTGTCCGACGACGAGACCCGGGCCGACTGGGCGGGCAGCGCGGTGGGCCTGGGCACGGTGAACGCGTTCGCCCGCCGGATGATCAACAGCAAGCGGGACCTGTCCCGGTTGATCCGTGGCGATCTGGCCACCCGCCGCCCGCACGCGATCAACACGACGGCCAGCGCCCAGGTCACCGTGGTGGACCTGCACAACCTGCCGGACCGGGCGCAGCGGTTCGTGGTCGGCGTGACGCTGAAGACGGAGTTCGAGCGCAAGGAGAAGGCCGGCACCGCGAAACCGCTGCTGTTCGTCGTGCTCGACGAGCTGAACAAGTACGCCCCGCGCGAGGGCTCCTCCCCGATCAAGGAGGTGCTGCTGGACATCGCCGAGCGGGGCCGGTCGATGGGGGTGATCCTGATCGGCGCGCAGCAGACGGCCAGCGAGGTGGAGCGGCGGATCGTGACGAACTCGGCGATCAAGGTGGTGGGCCGGCTGGACCCGGCCGAGGCGTCCCGCCCGGAGTACGGCTTCCTGCCGCCCGCCCAGCGCCAGCGGGCACTGCTGGCCAAGCCCGGCACGATGTTCGTGAACCAACCGGACATCCCGGTGCCGCTGTGCCTGGAGTTCCCGTTCCCGGCCTGGGCGACCCGGGTGGCCGAGGCCGGCGCGGCGCCGTCCGAGACGCTGCGTTCGATCACCCAGGCGGCCGACCCGTTCGCCGTGGTGGGCTCGCGCTCCGGTGGCATCTCCGACGACGACATCCCGTTCTGAGCGGGTCGGCATGAAGATCCTGCACACCTCCGACTGGCACGTCGGAAAGGTCCTCAAGGGGCAGAACCGGACCGCCGAGCACATCGCGGTGCTGGCCCAGGTGGTCGAGGTGGCCCGCGCCGAGCGGCCCGACCTGGTCATCGTGGCCGGTGACCTGTACGACACGGCCGCGCCGAGCCCGGACGCCACCCGGCTGGTCACCCGGGCCCTGTCGGCGCTGCGCAACACCGGCGCGGACGTGGTGGCGATCGGCGGCAACCACGACAACGGCGCCGCCTTGGACGCGCTGCGTCCGTGGGCCGAGGCCGCCGGCATCGTGCTGCGGGGCAGCGTCCGGGAGAACGCCGCCGACCACGTCATCGACGGGCGCACCGCCGGGGGCGAACCGTGGCGGCTGGTCGCGCTGCCGTTCCTGTCCCAGCGGTACGCGGTGCGGGCCGTCGAGATGTACGACCTGACCGCCGCCGAGGCGACCCAGACGTACGCGGACCACGTCGGCCGGCTGCTGGGCCGGCTCACCGAGGGCTTCGACGAGCCCGGCCGGGTCCACCTGGTGACCGCGCACCTCACGGTGGTCGGCGCGCAGGCCGGCGGCGGCGAGCGGGAGGCGCACACCGTGCTCGGGTACGCGGTGCCGGCGACGGTCTTCCCGACCGGCGCGCACTACGTGGCACTCGGCCACCTGCACCGGTCGCAGCAGGTGATCGGCCCGTGTCCGGTGCGCTACAGCGGCAGCCCGCTCGCGGTGGACTTCGGTGAGGAGGAGAACGTTCCCTCGGTGACCATCGTCGAGGTGGGTGCCGGGATGGCGGCCCGGACCCGCGAGGTGCCGATCACGGCCGCCGCCACCCTGCGTACGGTGCGGGGCACGCTGGCCGACCTGACCCGGCTCGCCGAGCGGTACCGCCCGACCGAGGGAAACGAACCGACCGGCCCGGCCGGCGCCGGGTCCGGGGACGACGGGGCCGCTGACGGGTCCGGGGCCGACGGTGCGGAGGCCCGCGTCGACGCGGCCGGGTCCGACGGCACGACCGGGGACGACGCCACGGCCGCCGCCGGTGGGCCGGAGCCGGCCCGGTGGTTGCGGGTGTACGTCCGGGAGACCCCCCGGGCCGGGCTGCGCGAGGAGGTCCAGGAGCTGCTGCCGAACGCCCTGGAGGTGCGCATCGATCCCGAGCTGGTCGCCGCGGCCGGTAGCGGCGCCCGGACCGCGCAGCGGGCCGGGCGGTCACCTCGGCAGCTGTTCGGCGACTACCTGGACAGCCGGGGCGGCGCCGAGGACGGTGTCCGCGAGCTGTTCGACGAGCTCTACGAGGAGGTCGACCGGTAGTGCGCCCGCTGCGACTTGATCTGGCCGGTTTCACGGTCTTCCGCGAGGAGACCACCATCGACTTCACCGACGCGGACTTCTTCGCCCTGGTCGGGCCGACCGGTTCGGGCAAGTCGACGGTGCTGGACGCGATCTGTTTCGCGCTCTACGGCCAGGTGCCGCGCTGGGGCAGCAGCCGGGGCATCGGCAACGCCCTCGCGCCGTCCACCGCCGAGGCCCGGGTCCGGCTGGTGTTCGAGTCCGCCGGCGCCCGGTACGTCGCGACCCGGGTGGTCCGGCGGGACGCCCGGGGCAACGCCAAGACCGGCAACGCCGGCCTGCAACTGATGCCGGCCGGTTTCGACGTGACCAAGCTGGACACCGGGATGAGTCCGGACGACCTGGGCGAGGTGCTCGCCGGCACGCCGGCCGAGATGGAACAGGCGGTCCTGGAGGCGGTGGGCCTGCCGTACGACCAGTTCACCAGCTGCGTGGTGCTGCCACAGGGGCAGTTCGCCGACTTCCTGCACGCCAAGCCGGCCACCCGGCAGCAGATCCTGGTCAACCTGCTGGGCCTGGGCGTCTACGAGGAGGTGCAGAAGCGGGCCACCGGCCGGGCCAGCCAGGCCGAGGCGAAGCTCGAGGTGATCGACAAGCAGCTCGCCGGCCTGACCGACGCCGACGACGCGGCCCTGGCCGCCGCGCGGGAACAGGTGACCGCGATGACCGGACTGGTCGAGGCGGTCGGCGCCGCCGCGCCGGAACTCGCCGCCGCCCGGGAGGCGGCCCTCGCCGCCGAGACCGCGCTGGCAGCGCTGGACGCCGAGGTCGCCGAGCTGGACCGGATCCGGCCACCGGCCGACGCCGGCACGCTGGCCGCGGCGGTCACCGCCGCCCGGACCGCCGCGGCGGAGGCCACCACGGCGGTGACCCTGGCCGAGGAACGGGAGGAGAAGCTGCGCGGCGAGTTGGCCGCCGCGGGCGATCCGGCCGCGCTGCGGCTGCTGGTGCAGGCGCACGAGGAGCAGGACCGGCTGTCCGGCGAGGCCGCGCAGTTGCGTACCGCGCTGGCCGAGGCGCAGCGCGGGCACGACGACGCCGCCGCCGCGCTGGCCGAGGCCCGACGGCACGCCGAGCGTACGGTGGCCGAGCTGGAGGATGCCCGCCGGGCGTACCAGGATGCCCAGACCGCGGACCGGGCGGCCGCGTTGCGCGCCCACCTCGTCGCGGGCGCGGCGTGCCCGGTCTGCGCCCAGCCGGTGTCCGAGGTGCCCGACCTGCCGGCCGGGTCGACCGTGGCCGCGGCCCGGACCGCCGGCGAGGCCGCGCGGGCCGCCGCCGACGCCGCCGCCGAACAGGTACGTCAGGCCGAGCGGACCGCCACCGACGTGGAGCGGGCCGCCGAACGGGTCCGGGTCCGGCTGGAGCACCTGGACGGGCAGCTTCACACGCTGGCCGACCGGCTGGCCGACTCCCCCGGGCCGGCCACGCTGCACCGGGAGCTGGACGCGCTGGCCGGGTTGCGCCGGGAGGTGGACGCCGCCAGCGGTGCCGTGCGCGCCGCCCGGGAACAGGCCCGCCGGGCCCGGGCCGACGCCGAGGCGGCCGAGGAGCAGGTCCGCGCCGCCTGGCGCCGCTTCGACGCCGTCCGCGACGGGCTGGCCCGGTACGCTCCCCCGGCCGCGGACCGGGACGACCTGGCCGCGGCCTGGAGCACGCTGTGCGACTTCGCCGGCGCCGAGGCGGACCGGCGGCGCGCTGACCGCGAGGGCGCCGACCGGGCGGTCCGCGACGCGCACGTCCGGGTGACGGCGCTCCGGGAGGGCATCGACACGCTCTTCACCGCGCACCGGCTGACCGCCGGGGACGATCCCGCCCGCACCGCCGCGGTGGCCGCGGAACGGGCCCGGGCCGAGCACCACCGGATCGAGGAACGCCGGGCCCAGGCCGGTACGCTGCGCGAACAGCGCGCCGAGCACGAGCGCGCCGGCCGGGTGGCCCGGGCGCTGGCCGGGCACCTGCGGGCCAACAACTTCGAGCGCTGGTTGCTGGCCGAGGCCCTCGACCTGCTGGTGGACGGCGCCTCGCGGATCCTGCGCGAGCTGTCCGGCGGACAGTACGACCTGGTCCACGACAAGGGTGAGTTCTTCGTGATCGACCAGCACGACGCCGGGCTCCGGCGGGGGGTGCGGACGCTGTCCGGCGGGGAGACCTTCCAGGCGTCGCTGGCGCTGGCGTTGGCGTTGTCCGAGCAGTTGGCGGGGCTGTCCACCACCTCGGCCAGCCTGGAGTCGATCGTGCTGGACGAGGGCTTCGGGACCCTGGACGTGGCCACCCTGGACACGGTGGCGGCGACCCTGGAAAATCTCGCGGCCCGGGGGGACCGGATGGTCGGTCTGGTCACCCACGTGCCATCGCTGGCCGAGCGGGTGCCGGTGCGCTTCGAGGTGCGCAAGGACGCGCGTACCGCCCGGGTCGAGCGGGTCGGCTGAGTGGGCGCGGAGTTCTTCGTCGACGCCTGGGACCCGGCGTACGGCGCGTCCTTCGAGGCCCCCGCCGGGCCGGCCACGCCGAGCAGCGCCCAGGTCGAGCCGGACGTGGAGCTGCCGGCCGCCGCCTGGCGCCCGCTCGACGTCCGTCCCGACGTGCGCGCTCCGGACGTGGTCCTGATGGTCGACGGGGTACGCCGGATCGACGCGGGACTGTGGACCCGGGAGGACGACGGCACCTCGTACCCGGGGCTGGCCGCCTCGTACGCGGCCGGCGTGGTCCGCTGCGACCTGCGTCGGGGGGTGGCCGAGCTGGCCGGCGCCCGGGTGGCCCGGGGGCTGTTCACGGCGAGCCCGTCGGCGGACGATCTGTGGGCCGGACGGATCCACTACCCGGTTCACCGGCTGCGCCCGCCGGGCGAGCAGAACAAACTGCCGGCGGCCGTGCAGGGTCCGCTGACCGCGCTCGAGGTGGAGGTTTCCGGCGCCGCCCGCGGTGGTACCGGGCCGGCCGCAGCAGGCGGAGGTGTCCCGCCCGCGGTCTCCGACGATGGTCCCGACCTGCTGGTGGTGGACGGTCCGTTGCGCAACCGGCGCCAGCTGCCGCGCACCATCGGGTACGTGAAGACCCAGCACAGCCAGTACCTGGACGCCCGGCTCACCGCCGTGGTCACCTCGCTGGCCGCCGGGCAGCGCTCGCCGGTGTTCCATCTCGGTACGGCCTGGGGTGGCTGGTCGTGGTACCTGCGGCTGCCCGGGTCGGTGGGCGCGCCGTGGGCCGGCATCGTCCGGGTGGAGTGCTCCCCCGATCTCCCGGCCGACGAGGCGATCGCGTTGGCGGACCTGTCCCTGGTGACGCTGCCCCGGTTCGCCTCCACCCCGTACAAGGACCCTCGGGCGCCACAGAACCTCGTCCCGATCGCCGGGTTGGAACGGCGGCTGCGGGGCCTGCTCGGGGATGCCCGGTTGCTGCACCGGGCGCTCACCATGGCCACCGCCCGCACCACCGGTCGGCGCTGACCGGCCCACCCCGAACGCCGTCGACCCGCGCTGGCGGCCCGGTGCCGTTAACAGGGGACCCTTCCTATACCGAAACCGATAACAAGGTGCCCTTCCTTGCTTCGGCATACTGGGCGGCATGGCACGCAGGCGGGCGGACGACCGGGTGGTCGCGCAGGTCGACACCGGCCGGGCCGAGCTGGTGGCGGACCGGGACCGGCCGCGTTCGTACACGCTGCTGCTCGACGGCGCGCCGCAGTCGCATGTCGATCTGGCCGACCCGACCCACCTGGAGTTCGAGTACGTCCGGCGGATGGCCGCCGCCATCGACCTGATCGCGCCCGCCGGGGACCCGCTGCGGGTGCTGCACCTGGGCGGCGGAGCCCTGACCCTGCCCCGGTACGTCACGGCCACCCGGCCCGGCTCGACCCAGCGGGTGGTCGAACGCGACGGTGCGCTGGTCGAACTGGTCCGCGCCCACCTGCCGTGGCGGCCCGATCCCCGGCTGCGGGTCCGGGTGGGTGACGCCCGCGCGGTGCTGGCGACCGTCCGGGACGCCGCGTACGACCTGGTGGTCTCCGACGTGTACGCGGGTGACCGGACGCCGGCGCACCTCACCTCGGTGGAGTTCGCCAGCGAGGTGGCCCGGGTGCTGCGACCCGACGGGACGTACCTGGTGAACGTGGCTGACGGGCCACCGCTGCGGCACGCCCGGGGCCAGGTGGCGACGGTGTGTTCGGTGCTGCCCCGGGCCTGCCTGGTGGCCGACGCGGCGGTGCTGCGCGGCCGGCGGTTCGGCAACCTCGTGCTGGTGGCGGGCCGCACCGATCCGCCGGTGTCCGGCCTGTCCCGGCGGGCCGCTGGCGACTGGTTCCCGGGCCGGGTGCTGGCGGACACGGAGCTGGACCGGTTCACCGGCGGGGCGCCGGTGGTCTCCGACGCGCGGGCCCGGCCGTCGACGCCGCCGCCGGCCGGAATGTTCGGCGCGACTCGTTGATCCGAGCCGCCGCCTCGTCCGTACCATGTGGCGGCGCCGCGGGTCGCGGGACGACGCCACCTGGCCAGGACGGGAGAACGGGATGTACGCGCTGGCGGCGGGCTGGCAGGGCGGCATGTTCGCCACCGCGGAACGGCGTCCGGTCCAACAGTGGACACGTGTCGACGGAAAGGCCGCGGGCGGCGATGATGACCCGGTGACGCCACGATCGGCCGCGGGCCGGCACTCCGCCGTGTCGGGAGAGATGACCCATTCCGAGGATCTGGTCCGCCGGTTGTACGAGGAGCACTCCGGTCCGTTGCTGTCGTTCGTGCTCCGGCTCACCGGCGGTGACCGGCAGCGGGCCGAGGACATCGTGCAGGAGACCCTGCTGCGGGCCTGGCGCAACGCGCACCGGCTGGGCGCGCAGGGCCAGGCGTCACTGCGGCCCTGGCTGGTGACCGTCGCCCGGCGGATCGCGATCGACGATCATCGCAGCGAACGGGCCCGGCCGACCGAGACGTACGACCGGGACCTGGAATCGTTCGCGGAGGCCGACGACACTGAGCGGGTGTTGCGGACGATGACCGTCGCCGACGCGCTGCGGGCGTTGAGCCAGCCGCATCGGGAGATCCTGATCTCGACCTACTTCCGGGGCCGGACGGTGCCGGAGGCCGCCGAGGAGTTGGGGCTGCCGCTCGGCACCGCCAAGTCCCGGGTCTACTACGCCCTTCGCGCGCTGCGGGCGGCACTGCAGGAGCGGGGGGTGACAGAATGAGCCGCGCCGATCACTGGGATGTCGCCTCGTACGCGCTGGGCGTGCTCGACCCGCAGGACACCGAGCGGTTCGAGGAGCACCTGGCCGGCTGCTGGGTGTGCGCCTCGGAGTTGGAGGGACTGCTGCCGGTCGTCGACCTGCTGGGCGAGGTGGACGCCACCGCGCTGCCGCCGGTGGAACGGGCCCCCGCCGACGACGTCCTGCTGGACCGGATGCTGGTCACCGTGGCCCGGGACCGGCGACGGTCCCGACAGCACCAGGTGGTGGCCATCGCCGCTGGTTTCGTGGTGCTGGTGCTGGCGACCGGCGCGGCGCTGGCCGTGGGCCGCAATTCGGCCCAGCAGCCGATCGCCGGGCCGAGCACGCCGGCCGCGACGGTCACCGTGCCGTCCCCGGCGGACAGTTGGGTCAACGGCGCTCCCGGTCCCGGCTTCGGCGGTCCCGACCTGGAAGGCGGCCAGAAGCTCACCGCGACCGACGACAGCACGGGAGTCCGGGCCGACCTCATCCTGGCCTCGAAGCCGTTCGGTACGCAGTTGTCGTTCGCGCTGTCCCGCCTGCCCGGACCACGCCACTGCCGGCTGGTCGTGCTGCGCCACGGCGGTGGCGCCGAGGTCGTCTCGACCTGGACGGTGCCGGTCCAGGGTTACGGCACCGCAAGCCAGCGCATGCCGTTGATGCTCCAGGCCGCCACGGCGGTGCCCCGGGAGGACATCGACCGGGTCCAGGTGCAGTCGGTGGATGAGCGGGGCATCGCCACCCCGCTGGTGACCGTCCCGCTCTGAGTTCCGCTGCGGCGTTCCGCCGGCCCGCCCACTGGGCCGCCGGCGGGACGCCGTCGCCGCCGACCGGGCGTTTCCCACCGGCCCCCTCCGGCGCATTTCCAGCCGAGCGTTCCGGAGGCACCGGGATCGGCGTTCGAGCCGGCACTTCCGCCGCCACTTTCCGTCAGCGTGGGACAACTGTCCGGCCATTTCAGGCGCCCATGGTGCGGCTCTTTCCAATTCGGGACGAGAGGCGCCGTGAACCCTTATACGCAGCAACTGCGGACGTGGTTCAACAGATTCTTGTGACTTTGTCCACTGTCTATCGACTCATCCGCGGGACCGGCGCCCGCCGTACCTCGTGACGACCTGACAATCGAAGGAGGGCACGTGGCACTGATCAAGCGATCCGTCATCGTTGCCGGCGCCATGGTTTCTCTCACGGCCTGCGCCCCCGCCGGATACAACGCCAACAACGGCACCAACGACACCCAGCAGGTGGCCAACGAGGCCGCCGCGGCGCCGGATCCGTCCGCCTCCGCGTCGCCGGAGGCCGAGGCCGAGGCCGAGGGTACCGGCGCCGCCCCGAAGACCCAGAACGTCGCCCTGACCGAGAAGCTCGTCGCCAAGAAACTGCCCCGGATGGGCGCGGTGGTGACCGACCAGAAGGGTTGGGTGCTCTACCGCTTCGACAAGGACTCCGCCAAGCCGCCCACGTCGAACTGTGTCGACGCCTGCGCCCGGGTGTGGCCGCCGGCACTCACCGACGGCAACACCGAGTTGCAGGGCGTCAGCGACGACAAGATCGGGACGATGGACCGGCCGGACGGCACCCGGCAGCTCACCGTCGGCGGATGGCCGGTCTACCGGTACATCGGTGACAAGAAGCCCGGCCAGTGGAAGGGCCAGGGCGTGGGCAACACCTGGTGGGTCATCACCCCGGAGGGCAAGAAGAACCTGACCTGCGTGCCGAAGACCCCGCCGAAGGCCGTCGCGCCCCCGCCCGCCGAGGACGGCGGTTCGGGTGACGCGGGGTCGAGCGACTCCGGCGGCTCGGGCTACTCGTACTGATCCGCCGCGTGCCGCCGGCGACGGCCGATCATCGCCATCCCGGCGAAGGTCGACCGTCGCTGGCGGTGGCGGTGGCGGTGGCGGTGGCCGATCGTCGCCGGCGCCAGCGAAGGTCGATTGTCGCCGGTGGCGGATCGTCGTCGCCGACGCCACCGAGGCATGGTCGACCACCGAGACATGGTCGTCACCGAGACACACCGGTGATCGACGGTCCGGCCCGTTCACGGTACGACACCTGATCGCCGGAAAAAACGTCGGAGACACCGAACCCCGGGCATCATCCGTTCGGCCGATGCCGGCGGATCGACCCCATCGCCGAATTCTATTCTTAAATTGGCCATAAATAATTTCCCGATACTCACCAGAGCGTTGACCATGGCTTTGGTGTTACCTACCGTTCGTCATTAACAGAATTGCACGAAGAAAGGGTGAGCGATGACGCCAATCGGTCCCTCCCGTTACGTACGGTGGGCGACTGCGGCTGTCACCGGTCTGACCGGGGTCCTGCTCGGCGGGCTGGTGGCCGCTCCGGCTCTCGCGACCGCCGCCGACCATCGGACAGTGGTCGCCGCCGGTGTCGCGCCGTTCGCCGCCGGGATCGCCGACCAGCGGGTCGCGCCGCGACCGTCCGGCGATCCCAACGGCCCGGTGCCGAATCCGATCGAGTTGCTGCCGGGCAATCCGTCGGCGAACGGGCCGGTGAGTGCCGCCGACCGGGACTTCGTGATCAAGGTACGGCTGGCCGGACTGTGGGAGATGCCGGCCAGTCAGATGGCGGCCGAGAAGGGCACCACGGACCGGATCAAGGAGATCGGCCAGGCGATCGGTCCGCAGCACAAGGTGCTCGACGCCATGGACCGGCAGGTCGCGGGCCAACTCGGCATCGCGCTGCCGGACGAACCGAACACGGACCAGCAGGGCTGGCTGCGGGAGATGCGGCAGTCCTCCGGCCCGCAGTTCGACCGGGTCTACATCGACCGGCTCCGCGCCGCGCACGGGAAGATCTTCCCGGCCATCGGGACCATCCGGGCGTCCACCCGCAACGACCTCGTCCGGCGGCTCGCCGCCCAGGCCAACGCCTTCGTGATGACCCACATGACGCTGCTGGAGAGTTCCGGCCTCGTCGACTACCAGGCACTGCCCCAGGCACCGCCACCACCACCAGCCGCGGCGGCGGCCCAGGCCGCCGAGACCGCCAAGAAGAGGACGTTGCTCACCAGCTCCAGCGGCGCGGTCAACCCGACCGTGATCTGGATCGTCCTCGCCGCCGCCGTGCTGGCCGGCGCGTACAGCACCGTTCGACTGATCCGCCCCCGGTGATCGGATGCGGCCCGCGGCCGTACCCGATCCCCCAGCCCGACTGAGATGGAAGGTGCCTTCCGGTGAACTCCACCACCCGGCGCTCCGCCCGGCGACGCCCGGAGCGTAACCCCCGCAAGCGACGCCTGATCGCCGCGATCGCCACCATCGGCGCGTTCGGCGCCCTGGTCGCGGTCACCCAGGTCTCCCTGGCCGACACCCGCAGCCGCCGGCACAACGCCGGCAACTGCCCGCCATCGGCCGCCGCGACCACGGCCCCGGGCGGATCCTCGTCGGCCAGCGCCGGGGCGTCCCCCTCCAGCGGTGGCACCAGCGGCTGGGCGAAGAACGGGGCGAACCCGTCCGGGTCCCCGTACACCGACCACGGTGTCACCCAGCACCCCGGTGACGGCCAGCAGCCCGGTCCGGCCGTGCAGAGCCGGCGCCGTGGCTGCTCGGGTGGGTCGGGCACCCCCACCCCCGCCGGCAGCAGCGGCGCCAGCGCCGGCACCGGGCTGCAGGTGCTGGCGAACAGCTGCGACGGGAGCAAGTTGCAGTTGCACGACGGCTTCCAGAACGGTGACCGCTGCGTCAACACCGAGTTCGGCGAGGTCGGTAACGCGGCGAACAACCCCACGCTGCTGATCACCTCGGCGCCGCGCCGGGTCGCGCCCAACCAGACGTTCACGCTCCGGGTGAGCACCCGCAACCTGATCCGGGACCGCTTCCTGGCGGCGGGCCAGGGCGGCTACTACAAGGAGAGCTCGCTGCTGAACGACCAGGGCCTGGTCCGTGGCCACTTCCACACCGCGTGCCGGATGCTGGCGACCACCCGGTCCGCGCCGGCCCCCGACCCGGTGCCGGCGTTCTTCGTGGCCACCGAGGACAGCAAGGGCGGTGCCACGCCGGACGAGGTCGTCATCACCGTGCCCGGCCTGCCCGCCCGGGGTCTCGCGCAGTGCGCGGTCTGGGCCGGTGACGGCTCGCACCGGATCCCGATGATGCAGCGGGCCAACCAGATCCCCGCCTTCGACGTCACCCGGATCACCGTCAACTGACTCTGCTGTAAGGAAGGGCCCCCTGTTATCGCTTTTTGCATAGCAGGGGGCCCTTCTTAACGCCGCCGGGCTGGTGCCGCGTACCCGCTGCGACGCCGGTCGTGGCAGAGTGACCGGGTGGCGATGACCGGGGCCGTGGAACGGGTGCTGTACCCACCGGGCGGGTACCGGTTCACCGGCACGGTCCGGGAGTTGGCCATGGGGGCGCACGACCCGTGCGTCCGGATCATCGACGGCACGTTCTGGTGGTCCACCCGCACCCCGGACGGGCCCGGCGTGCTCAGCCTGCGCCGCATTGGCGAGACCCTGCTGGCCACCGGGTACGGTCCGGGCGCCGGCTGGGTGGTGGACCGGGCGAACTCCGTGGCCGGGCTCCGGGATGACCTCACCGGCTTCCCCGCCCTGGCCGCCGGACACCCGGTGGTCGCCCGGCTGGCACACACCTTCGCCGGCCTGCGCCTGGCCGCCACGGGCCAGATCTTCCCCCGGCTGCTGCGGGCCATCCTCGAACAGAAGGTGACCGGCAAGGAGGCGTTCCGGGCGTACGCCGCAACCGTGCGCCGGTTCGGCGCCCCGGCGCCCGGCCCGGTGCGTGACCTCTGGACACCGCCCGCACCGGCCGACATCGCCGCGGCGCCGTACTGGATGTTCCATCCGTTCGGCGTCGAACAGCGCCGGGCCGACACCCTGCGTCGGGCCGCCGTCGTCGCGGACCGGTTGGAGCGCTGCGCCGACGCCGTCGAGGCCACCCGTCGGCTGGTCGCCATCCCCGGGATCGGTCCGTGGACGGCCGCCGAGGTGGTGCGGACGGCGTACGGCGATCCGGACGCGGTCAGCGTCGGCGACTACCACATACCCAACATGGTCAGCTGGGCACTGGCCGAGGAGCCACGCGGCGACGACGCCCGGATGCTCACCCTGCTGGAGCCGTTCCGGGGCCACCGTGGCCGGGTCTGCGTGCTGCTGGCCGCCGGTGGACTGCACGCGCCGCGCTTCGGACCCCGGATGCCCATCCGGTCGTTCGCCCGGTTCTGAACTCCGGATCCCGCTGGTCGGCCGCGCCGCCCGGTTCCGAACCCCGGACCACCCCGGTGGTCAGCCCGCCGCCCGGTTCCGAACCCCGGACCATCCCCTGGTCAGCCCGCCGCCCGGTTCCGAACTCCGCCCGGGGGTCAGCCGCGACTGATCCGCCGCAACACGGCGGCGCAGCGGTGGGCGTACCCGTGCTGGAAGGCCACCACGAGCGGCCCGGCGGCCCGGGTGAACCAGCGGGCCGGGCGGCTGAACGCGGTCACCGTGAACCACACCCGGCCGTCGTCGGCGCGTTCCACCAGGAAGGCCTCCTCGCCGCGCTCCGGGTGGCCCGGCAGCGTGCCGTACCCGAAACCGGCCCGGCGGTCGTCGTCCACGGCCCAGACCACCTCGCACGGCGCGGACAGCCGCAGCGGTCCCACCCCGAGCCCGGACACGACGTGGACCCCGGGGGCGGCCCGCGGCGCGGCGGCGGTGATCCGGATGCCCATCGCGCGGTGCAACCGCCAGCTCAGCAGGGCGTCCCCGGCGGCGGCGAAGGCGTCCCGGCCCAGTTCGGCGCGGTGGCGCAGGTGGTGGTAGCCCGCCGGCAGCTGCCCGTCCCGGGTCGCGCCCACCTCCGGATACGTCAGTTCCGCCACGCTGTCACCTCGCCGTTGACCGCCGCTGGATGTCCGCGCGACAGCGTACGACGGTCGGGGATCCTCGGGCGGCGTCGGGCGGGTGAAGCGGTGGACAGGGCGGCCGACCAGCGACGACGATGGCGGGATGGACCTGCCCGTGATGCCGCCCGTCGCCCCCATGCTCGCCAAGCCGGTCGGTGACATCCCCGGCGGTCAACTGTACGAACCGAAATGGGACGGCTTCCGGTCGATCATCTTCCGGGACGGTGCCGAGGTCGAGATCGGCAGTCGCAACGAACGGCCGATGACCCGCTACTTCCCCGAGGTGGTCAGCGCGGTGCTGGCCAACTTTCCGCCGCGCGCGGTCATCGACGGTGAGATCGTGGTGGCCGACACCGAGCGCAACACCCTGGACTTCGAGGCGTTGCAGCAGCGCATCCACCCGGCGACCAGCCGGGTGAACCTGCTGGCCGAGCAGACCCCGGCGAGCTTCGTCGCGTTCGACCTGCTCGCGCTCGGCGACGAGGACCTGACCGGACTGCCGTTCGCCGACCGGCGGCGTCGGCTCGAGCAGGCCCTCGCCGACGCGAAACCGCCGGTCCATGTCACCCCGGTCACCGACGACGAGGCCACGGCCCGCCGTTGGTTCGACGAGTTCGAGGGCGCGGGCCTGGACGGGCTGATCGCCAAGGGCCCGGACCTGACGTACCAGCCGGACAAGCGGGTCATGACCAAGATCAAACACAGGCGTACGGCGGACTGCGTGCTCGCCGGCTACCGGTTGCACAAGTCCGGCGACGACCGGATCGGTTCACTGCTGCTCGGCCTGTACGACGACCGGGATGTCCTGGTCTCGGTGGGTGTGATCGGGGCGTTCCCGATGGCGATCCGCAAGGAGCTGTTCACCGAACTCCAACCACTGGTCACGTCGTTCGACGAGCACCCGTGGAACTGGGCGGCGCACACCAGCGGGGAGCGCACCCCCCGCCGCAACGAGCAGAGTCGGTGGAACGCCGGCAAGGACCTCTCGTTCGTCCCACTCCGCCCGGAGCGGGTGGTCGAGGTGCGCTACGACTACATGGAGGGGGAACGGTTCCGGCACACCACCCAGTTCGAGCGCTGGCGGCCGGATCGTGACCCGCGCTCCTGTACGTACGCGCAACTCGAGCGGCCGGTCCGGTTCAACCTCGCCAACGTTCTGAACGGCGGCTGATCGGCGGAATCCCCGCATACGGGCGGGCCACCGATCTCGCGGTGTTCGGGGGCGAACCCGCCCATGCGTCCCGCCACCATTAAGGGAATCCGCCGGCTATAACCCTGATTGTCCGGTTTTGGGGTGACCGGCGACACGGCTCGGGTGGAATCCCGGGGGCCGGGCGGTGGTTACATCCACCGTACGACCGAGTACCGGCACCGCCCTTGGGTCCACGCGGCGCGACGAGGTCCTGGAAGTCGCGGTCGGTCTGTGAGCGGCCCGTGGTGCCTGCGCCCGCCGGGAATGCCGGGGGCGGGCCGGTCGTTGTACCGGGTTCGCCCGAGAGCATGAGCAGCGCCCCCGGCCTGCGCGAACCACGGGTCGAGTCATCCCCCCGGTTCGAGTTCCCCCCGGTTCGAGTTCCCCCTGATCTTCTTGCCCGCGTCCGCGTGGCCCTGCGTGCCCGCGTGTGCGTCGGCGTCTCCCCCAACCCCCTTGTGGATTGGAGCCCCCACCATGAACACGATCCTGCGTAACACCCTGCTGCGTAAGAGCCTGCTGAGCATCGCCGGTCTGAGCATCACCGGCGGACTGATCGCCGGCCCCGTCACCACCGCCCTCGCCACCCCCACCACCGCCCACACGACTGCTGCTGCGGTCGCCACCGCCGGCCAACCCCCCACCGCCGCCCCGTCGCCGCAGGGCGCCCAGAGTCACATCGACCTGACCGACGAGCAGACGACCAACGCCAAGGCGATCATCGCCGCCACCAAGCACAACGGCCTGGACCAGCGCGCCGCCGTCATCTCCATCGCCACCGCCCTGCAGGAATCCAAACTCCAGAACCTCGGCGACCTCGGCGACGCCAACGACCACGACTCCCTGGGCCTGTTCCAACAACGCCCCACCTCCGGCTGGGGCACACCCGAGCAGATCACCAACCCCGAATACGCCACCACCGCCTTCCAGAAGGCCCTCAAGGACGTCCCCGACTGGCACAACCTGCCCCTGACCGACGCCGCCCAGAAGGTTCAGGTCTCGGCCTACCCCGACGCCTACGCCCAATGGGAAACCCAGGCCACCGACCTGGTCACCCACCACTGGAACAGCTGACCCCCGACCGACCAACCACCGGCCAACGAAACCCACCGAGCCACCCGCACCTCGAGAACGCAACACCCCCGCACCCCACCACCAGCCGCTGGCCGGACCCCCACCCGGGGCCCGGCCAGCAGCATCCCCACACCCACAACCCCGGGCCCGGTCCACCCGCGCCGACTCGATCTTGCCGAAGGTTGGCGGCCCTGTGGTCGAACGGCCCTTCAAAGCGGGCTCGCAGGTCACGTGAGGGCAGGGTCCGGCCGACGATCCAGCGGCCCGCACCGGGCGGTCACCGACCGCTTCCCCGGCGGCGCGGGGGAGCGGGGGTCAGCGGGTCGGGAGCTGGGCGAGCACGGCGTATCCGGGGAACCTCTCGACGTTCTCCGGCAGGGCGCCGATCGCCTCCGGGCGCCACAGCGGGCAGCGGACGATACCCGGTGGCACCGGCTCCCAGCCCCGTAGCATGGTCGCGATCTCCTGCCGGCTACGCATGATCACCGCGTTGTCGGCTCGGGCGTACACCTCCTGCGCCTCGCGCTGTCCAGGCGGCGGGCCGCCGTCCTCGCTGGCGTGCGAGATCGCGAGGTAGCTGCCGGGCGCGAGCCGGTCGGCCAGTTCCAGCGGTACGGCGCCGGGCTGCTGGTCGTCGGGGATGAAGTGCAGGGTCGCCAGCAGCAGGACCGCGACGGGACGGTCGAGGTCCAGCAGGTCCCGGACGGCCGGCTCGGCCAGGATGTCGGCCGGCCGGCGCAGGTCACCCGCGATGGCCGTGGCCAGCGGGTTGTCGAGAAGAATGGCCTGGGAGTGGGCGACCGCGATCGGATCGATGTCGACGTACACGACTCGACAGGCCGGGTTGACCGCCCCGGCGATCTCATGCACGGTCCCGACCGTGGTGATACCCGAACCGAGATCGAGGAACTGGTCGATCCCCAGCTCGGCGGTGAGGTGACGGACCACCCGGCGGAGGAACGCGCGTCCCTCGCCCAGCACCGACGGCAGCTCCGGCATGGCCGCGACGGCGCGCTCGGCGACCTCCCGGTCGGCGGCGAAGTTGTACTGGCCGCCGAGCAGATAGTCGTAGATCCGGGATGATGCCGGCCGGGCGATGTCAACCTCCGGTGGTGCCCAGTCCGGCCGCTGCATCCGATCGCCCCCCGTGTCTGGTTCGTCGCGCACGGCGAGTGTAGATCACAGGTCTGAGCGGTTTGTCGAACGCTTGGCGGATTCGCCGAGCGGGAGTCCGGCGTTAGGAAGGGCCCCCTCCTATACCAAAGGCGATAACAAGGGGCCCTTCCTTGCAGGTGCGCCGCCTGGGGCGAATGACCGGTACCGCCCGGCCCCGGTGGCGGCCGTCACGCCACGAGCGGTCCGTTATGTCTGTTTGGCTGGAATCGGTTGGTGGGGTGCGACGTTGTAAGCCGCGTACGACCGCAGTACCTGCGACGGCGACACCAGCACCCACCGCCCAGCACCCCCCGCCGGGTCGTCCGGGAATGCCGGGGGCGGGCCGGTCGTTGTACCGGGTTCGCCCGAGAGCGTGAGCAGCGCCCCCGGCCTGCGTGAACCACGGGTCGAGTCATCCCCCCCGGTTCGAGTTTCCCCCTGATCTTCTTGCCCGCGTCCGCGTGCCCTGCGTGCCCGCGTGTGCGTCGGCGTTTCCCCCAACCCCTTGTGGATTGGAGCCCCCACCATGAACACGATCCTGCGTAACACCCTGCTGCGTAAGAGCCTGCTGAGCATCGCCGGTCTGAGCATCACCGGCGGACTGATCGCCGGCCCCGTCACCACCGCCCTCGCCACCCCCACCACCGCCCACACGACTGCTGCTGCGGTCGCCACCGCCGGCCAACCCACCACCACCACCGCCGCCTCGTCGCCGCAGGGCGCCCAGAGTCACATCGACCTGACCGACGAGCAGACGACCAACGCCAAGGCGATCATCGCCGCCACCAAGCACAACGGCCTGGACCAGCGCGCCGCCGTCATCTCCATCGCCACCGCCCTGCAGGAATCCAAACTCCAGAACCTCGGCGACCTCGGCGACGCCAACGACCACGACTCCCTGGGCCTGTTCCAACAACGCCCCACCTCCGGCTGGGGCACACCCGAGCAGATCACCAACCCCGAATACGCCACCACCGCCTTCCAGAAGGCCCTCAAGGACGTCCCCGACTGGCACAACCTGCCCCTGACCGACGCCGCCCAGAAGGTTCAGGTCTCGGCCTACCCCGACGCCTACGCCCAATGGGAAACCCAGGCCACCGACCTGGTCACCCACTACTGGAACAGCTGACCCACCCCAACCAACCCCACACCCACACCACCACGCTGCTGGCCGGACCCCACCCGGGGCCCGGCCAGCAGCATCCCCACACCCGGATCGCTGTCAGCGGAGACCCACACCGCCACGGCCCGCCAACCCTCACCCGGTCGCAACCGGTAACGGCAACGGCGGGCCAGACCCTTTCAGCCAGCCATGTCTGAGAGACATTTTGATGACTCTCGGACATGGACACCGGGCCGAGATGTGGTCGGGATTTCCGAACATCCACCCATCCCTACACCGCGGTTACCAGAGCTTCTCCAGGATCTGGGCCACGCCGTCGTCGTCGTTGCTCGGCGCGTGGTTGACGGTGGCGGTCAGCACCGCCGGGTGCCCGTTGGCCATCGCGTACGCGGTGCCGGCCCAGCCGAGCATGGACAGATCGTTGGGACCGTCGCCGAAGGCCAGCACGTCGGCCGGCTCGATCAGCCAGTCGGCACAGAGTTCGGCCAGCCCGGCGGCCTTGGAGACGTGCGGGGCGGAAATCTCCAGCGGTGCCGTCAGGTCGGCCCAGGTGCAGGCGACCAGCCCGTCCAGGGCCGGTCGGAGCCGCACCCAGGCGGCGTCCGGGTTGCGTTCGGGCAGCCACACCATGAGTTTGACCAGCGGTTCGGCCAGCAGGTCGGCGTCGCTGGCGACCGGCACCCGGGCCCGGTCGAGCCGGGGGTTGAAGCGGTAGCCGGGTCCGATCAGCGCCCGGTGGCCGGTCTCGACGGCGAAGCCGGCACCGGGAATCAGCCGGCGGATCTCGGCCATCACCGCCGCCGTCAGGTCGGGCGCCAGGTCGTGCCGCAGCGATATCCGGCGGCGCGTGAGGTCGTACCGGATGGCGCCGTTGACGCAGACGGCGGCGTCGATCAGCGGTGGGCGGCCGTCGTCGGCCCCGAACAAACCGTCCACCACCCGCGGGGCGCGGGCGGTGGACGCCACCACCCGGGTGCCGGCCGCCCGGGTCCGGCGAAGCGCGGCGCGGGTGCGTTCGGACAGCGACGACTCCCCGGTCAGCAGGGTGCCGTCGAGGTCGGACGCGACCAGCCGCGGCCGGCCGGTCATCCGACTGGCTCCGAGAATCCGGTCAACCAGGACGGGTACCGGGGTGTCCAACCGCGGTCCCGGCGCGCGCGACCGTTGCTCGCGCCGCGCGCCCAGGCGGCCCCGCCGGGGACGGGGGACGGCACCGGTGCGCCGAGCGTCCGGCAGTACACCGGCACCCACTCGCGAGCGGGTGCCGGCTCGTCATCGACCACGTTCACCGGTCCGGGCGCCCAGTCCAGCGCCGCCACGGCCGCCGCGGCGGCGTCGTCGACGTGTACGAAGCTGGTCACCGCGTCGTCGGCGACCAGCGCGCCGGCCGCTGCGTCGGCGGCCCGCGCGCCGCCCGGCGCGAACCAGGTGCCGGGGCCGTAGAACATGCCGTATCGCAGCAGCACCGGCTCGGGCACCTCGGCGACCGTGGCCTCCAGCGCGGCGACCGCCCGGACGGTCACTCCACGCACCCCCTCGGCCTCGACATCCAGCGGTACGTCCTCGTCGGCGGGTCCGACGCCCGGTGCGTACGCCCAGGCGATGCTCTGCGCCACCATCCGCCGTACGCCGGCCGCCCGGGCCGCGTCGACCAGGTTGCGGGTGCCCACGGTGCGCAGCCGGGCGTTGGCCGCGAGATCGTAGCCGCCGAGGTCGGTGAGCTGGTGCAGCACCGCGTCGGGGCCGGCCGCGGTCACGGCGGCGACCAGCGCGTCCCGGTCGTACACGTCGACCATGGTGGCCTCGGCACCCGCCCGGCGCAGCGCCGCGGCCCGGTCCGGGTCGCGGCTGAGCGCCGTGACCCGGTGCCCGGCGGCGAGCAGCATCGGCAGCAGCCGCCGGCCCACCACTCCGGATGCGCCGGCCAGCAGCACGTGCCGCCCGAGGGGTGCGGGCGAATCCGTTCCGGGTCCCGGTGGCTGGCTCATGAGTCGACGGTAGTGGCCGGCCCGACCGGCCCGTGGTCCGCCTCGCTGTCGGTCACCTCACACCGCCACCGAACCATGGCGCCGCCCGCCGGCAGACCATTGTGGTGCCGCCCGCGAGCGCACCATCGGGGTGCCGCCCGCGAGCGCACCATCAAGGTGCCGCGCGTTCCCGGACCCGCGTCGCCGGCGGCGTCTCAGACGGTCTCGCGGCGCGGGCGTACCGGCGCGGCGAAGAACTCCGCGATCGGTTCGACGAGACGCGCCGGCGCGATGTTGAGGGCGTCGTGTCGACAGCGGGGGATCCGCAGCGTGCGGGGCCTCGGCAGGACCCCGGCCAGTACCTCGTTCAGCTGGGCGAAGTACGGCGGCGCACTGGCGCCGGTGGCGAGCAGCACCTCGGCGGTGACGCCCGCGTACCGTTCGGGTGGTCCGTCGTGGGCCTGCACCTGGCGGCTCTCCGGCAGCGTGGTCGGCAGCAGTCCGCCCAGGGTACGTCCGACGGAGGTACGCAGCAGGAGTCGGCACATCGCCAGCTGGACGCTCATCGGGAGCTTCGCGGCGAACGAGTGGTCGTTGACTCCGGCGCCGACGATCGCGAGGGCCCGCACGGTGTCGCCGGCCCGCAGGGCCGCCTCGGCGGCGTCGAGGTAGCCGGTGGGGAAGATGCCGGACACCTGGACGGCGGCGTCGTAGAGGGCGAGCCGGTCCAGGGGCAACCGCAGCGCGGCGCGCAGCGCGACGAATCCGCCGTAGCTGTGCCCGAGGACGTTGCGGGAGCCGGTGTGCGTGACGACCGCGGTGAGGTCCTGGATGTCCTGCTCCACCGTGTACGGCTCGCGCTTCGGCGCCGCTTCGGCGCGGCCCCGGCGGTTGTAGAGGTGGACGGTGAACCGGTCGGCCAGCCGGTTGGCGAGGCGCCGGTAGAGGTCGATGGTGACGCCGCCGCCGTGTACCACCACGATGCCGGGCCCGCCGCCGACGGAGTGCAGCGTGATGGCGGTGCCGTCGTCGGACGTGATCCGTTCCATGGGACCTCCGCTCGTCGCAAAACTGCTAACGCTGTTCGCAGTTTACAGTGGGTGGGTGAGCGAAGCGCAAGTGCCGTCCGGCCGGGCTCGGCAACCCATCTGGACGCGTCCCGAGCGGGGGGCCCGGGGGCCGGCCCCGGCACACACCCGGGACGAGATCGTCGCCGCCGCCGTGGCGCTGGCCGACGCCAACGGCCTCGGTGCGGTGTCGATGCGGGCGGTCGCGACCTCGCTGGGCACCGGCGCGGGCTCGCTCTATCGCTACCTGTCCTCCCGGGATGACCTGTTCGACCTGATGGCGGACCGGGCGGCCGGAGAGCTGCGGCCGTACCCGCCGGTGGCCGGACCTACGGCCCGCGCGGGCCGGACCGGCGCTGACCCGGAAGCCGAAGGCGCGGGCCGGACTGGCGCTGACCCGGAGGCCGAAGGCGCGATCGGGGTCGGCGGCGATGCCGGCGACGACTGGCTGGCCGGGATGCTGGCGCTGGCCCGCCGGCAGCTCGCGCTCTACCGGTCGCACCCGTGGCTGGTCGACATGCTGCACCGGGGGGTGGCGCCCGGCCCCAACACGCTGGCCTACCTCGACCACTGCCTGGCCGTGCTGTGGCGGGTGCGCTGTCCGGTCAGTGCGAAGTTCGAGGCCATCGCGATGATGACCGGTACGGTGTCGTTGTTCGCGCGCGCGCCGGCCGGCTCCCGGGCGATGGCCTTCGACGGGAACGAGCTCGCGAAGCATCCGACGTTGGCCGCCGCGCTCGCCGCCGCGCAGCCCACCGAACCCCGGCCGGATCTGTTCGACCGCACCCTGCGGGGGGTGCTGACCGGTCTGCTCGCACCGTCCGGTTAGGAACCGGAACCGTTAACAGGGGACCCCGGCTATACAAGAGGCGATAACAGGGTGCCCTTCCTTTCCCCCCCAAAACGGTGCGGGACCCCGGAGCTGGCGCTCCGGGGTCCCGCATCGTTCGAGACGATTACTTGGTCAGTGCCGCGAGCTTCGGGTCGTTGGCGTACGCCTCGGCCGCGTTGGCCTTGGTGACGGCGACCGGCGGGAGCAGGTACGTGTCGACGACCTTGCTGCCGTTGTTGTAGGACTTGGTGTCGTTGACCTGCGGGGCCTGACCCTGCTGGAGGGACTTGACCATCGCGACGGTCTGCTTCACCAGGTTGCGGGTGTCCTTGTTGATCGTCATGTACTGCTCGCCAGCCATGATCGACTTAACCGACTCGACCTCGGAGTCCTGACCGGTGACCACCGGGATCGGCTTGCCGGCACCCTTGATCGAGGTGATGATGGCGCGGGCCAGGGTGTCGTTCGGGGACAGCACGCCGTCCAGTTCCTTGCCGCCGTAGGTGGAGGTCAGCAGCTGGTCCATGCGGGCCTGCGCACCCTCGGCCTTCCAGCCCTGGATGCCGGTCTGCTTGATATTGGTCTGCTTCGAGGCGACCACCACGGTGCCCTTGTCGATCTCCGGCTGCAGGACGCTCATGGCGCCCTGGAAGAAGACCGCCGAGTTGTTGTCGTCGGGCGAGCCGGAGAACAGCTCGACGTTGTACGGGCCATTCGGCTTCTTGGCCTTCATGCCGTCCAGCAGGGCCTGGCCCTGGAGCTGGCCGACCTTGTAGTTGTCGAACGCGACGTAGTAGTCGAGGTCCGGGGTGTTGGTGATCAGGCGGTCGTAGGCGATGACCTTCACGCCCGCCTGGTGGGCCGCGGCCACCTGCGTGGACAGCTGCGCCGCGTCGGTCGCGCCGATCACGATGACCTTGGCGCCCTTGGTGATCATCGAGGTGATCTGCGCCTGCTGGTCGGCGACCGTGGTCGACGCGCCCGCGTACTGCACGTCGCTCTTGAAGCCGGCCTCCTTGAGACCGTTGGTGAACAGGTCACCGGCGAGGACCCAGTTCTCCGAGGTCTTGGCCGGCAGGGCGACACCGATCAGGGAGTCGGCCGAGAAGCCGCTGGCCTTGCCGTCCGAGCTGCCGGAGCCCGAGTCACGGCCGGTGCCGCAGGCCGTGAGGGCCAGCAGCCCGATGGCGCCGATCGCCACCGATGTGCCGATGAACCTACGCATGAGATGTTGCCCTTCTCTACAGGAATTGGTGGGAAGTTGTTCGTGGGATCCGTCAGGTGGCGCCGCGTCCGACGCCATCCCGGCCCTGGCCGACCGGTTGCGGCCGTCAGGCGGGTACCGCGGCGCGGTCGGGCTGTCGGCCGGGGCCGGACGGCGGGGTGCGGCCGTCCGGGCCGCCGGGGCCGTCCGGACCGGACGGGCCACCGGGGCCGCCGGATGGGCCACCGGGACCGCCGCCTGGCGCGCCGGGACCGCCGGAACCGGGGGGTACGGCCGGGCCGCCGGGGCTGTCCCGCCGGAACGCGCGGGTGAGGCTGCCGATCACCGAGAAGCGACCCTGGCTCTTGTTGTAGACGTCCAGCCCCACGGCGAGCAGCAGGACCAGGCCCTTGATGATCTGTACGCGGTCGGTGCCGACGCCCAGCAGTTGCAGACCGTTGTTCAGCACGGCCATCACCAGGCCGCCGACGATCGAACCGCTGATCGTGCCGATACCACCGGCGACGGCGGCGCCACCGATGAACACCGCGGCGATGGCGTCCAGTTCCCAGCCGTTGCCGTCCTGCGGTCCGGAGGCCGCCGACCGGGCCACGAAGATCATGCCGGCCAGCGCGGCGAGCACGGACATGTTCATCATGACGAGGAAGTTGACCCGCTTGAGCTTCACCCCGGACAGCTCCGCGGCCCGGGAGTTGCCGCCGACCGCGTAGATGTGCCGGCCGCCGGCCGTGTTGCGGGTGTAGAAGGAGTACGCGATGACCAGCGCGACCAGGATGATCCCGGACACCGGGAAGCTGGTGCCGACGCGGCCGCTGGCGAAGCGCAGCGAGGCGAACACGATCGCGCCGACCATGACGGCCAGCCGCAGCAGCGAGATCCACATCGGGGCCGGGTCGGCGTCCATCTCCCGGCGCGTCCGGCGGGCCCGCAGTTCCCGCCAGACCACGGCGGCGCAGGCGGCCAGACCGAGCAGCAGGGTCAGGTTGTTGTAGCCGGTGGCCGGGCCGACCTCGGGCAGGAACCCGGAGCCGATCGCCCGGTAGCCCTCGGGCACCGGGATGGTGTTCGCGTTGCCGATGAACTGGTTGCCGCCGCGGAACAGCAGCATGCCGGCCAGGGTGACGATGAACGCCGGCACCCCGATGTAGGCCACCCAGAAGCCCTGCCAGGCGCCGATGGCCGCGCCGATGACCAGCCCGAACAGGATGGCCACGGGCCACGGCAGGGACCAGTCCGCCATCGCCTTGGCCACCAGGATGCCGGTGAACGCGGCCACCGAGCCGACCGACAGGTCGATGTGCCCGGCGACGATCACCATCAGCATGCCGATGGCCAGAATGAGGATGTACGAGTTCTGCTGGAACAGCGCGATCAGGTTGTCCGACCGCAGCGTCAGCCCGTTGGTCAGGACCTGGAACAGGACCACGATCGCGACCAGGGTGAAGATCATCCCAAACTGGCGGGCGTTCGAGGTGGTCCCGCCGAAGAGGTTCTTCTGCAGGTCCTTGAATCTGCTCATCGTGTCTGCGTCCTCTTCGTGGAGGTCATCTGCTTCATGAGGGTTTCCGGGTCCGCGTCGCGCCGGGCGATCTCGCCGGTGATGGCGCCTTCGAACACGGTGTAGATGCGGTCGCAGAGCCCGATCAGCTCAGGCAGCTCCGAGGAGATGACCACGACGCCCTTGCCCTGGTCGGCGAGCCGCTGGATGATGCCGTAGATCTCGTACTTGGCGCCCACGTCGATACCGCGGGTCGGCTCGTCGAGGATCAGCAGGTCGGGGTCGGTGAACATCCACTTTGCCAGCACGACCTTCTGCTGGTTGCCGCCGGAGAGCTTGGCGACGCTCTCGTCGACGGTCGGGGCCTTGGTCCGCAGCTCCCGCCGGTAGCTCTCGGCGGCCCGGTACTCCTCGACCTGGTTCAGGACACCGTGGTGGGAGATCTTGGACAGCTTGGCGGCCACCGTCGACGCCTTGATGTCGTCGAGCAGGTTGAGGCCGAGCGCCTTGCGGTCCTCGCTGACGTACGCGAGCCCGTGCGCGACGGCGTCGGCCACGGACTTCAGCACGATCTCCCGACCGTCCTTGATGATGGTGCCCGACTCGTACACCCCGTAGGAGCGGCCGAAGACGCTCATCGCCAGTTCGGTGCGGCCGGCACCCATCAGGCCGGCGAAGCCGACGATCTCGCCCCGGCGTACGACGAAGCTCTCGTTCTTGCAGACCTGGCGGTCGGCGGAGATGGGGTGCCGGACGTTCCAGTTCCGGACCTCGAAGAAGACCTCGCCGATCTTCGGCGTGTGGTCCGGGAACCGGCTGCTCAGCTCGCGCCCGACCATCCCGCGCACGATCCGGTCCTCGTCCACGCCACCGTCTTCGACGTCCAGCGTCTCGACGGTGTGGCCGTCGCGCAGGATGGTGATCCGGTCGGCGATCGCCGCGATCTCGTTCAGCTTGTGGGAGATCATGATCGAGGTGATGCCGCGTGACCGGAAGCCGCGCAGCAGGTCCAGCAGGTGCCGGGAGTCGGCCTCGTTCAGCGCGGCGGTCGGCTCGTCGAGGATGAGCAACCGGACGTTCTTGGCGAACGCCTTGGCGATCTCCACGAGCTGCTGCTTGCCGACGCCGATGTCCTTGACCAGGGTGTCCGGGTTCTCGTCCAGGCCGACCCGGGCCAGCAGGTCGAGGGCCATCCGGTTCGCGGCCTTCCAGTCGATCGCGCCGTGCCGCCGGGGCTCGTTGCCGAGGAAGATGTTCTCGGCGATGGACATGCCCGGGATCAGCGCGAGCTCCTGGTGGATGATCACGATGCCGGCCTGCTCACTGGCCCGGATGTCGGTGAAGCGGCTCTCCGCGCCCTGGTAGTTGATCAGGCCGTCGTAGCTGCCGTACGGGTAGACCCCGCTGAGCACCTTCATCAGCGTCGACTTGCCGGCGCCGTTCTCCCCGCAGATGGCGTGGATCTCACCGGCCCGTACCGTCAGGTTGACGTCGGACAGCGCCTTGACACCGGGGAACTCCTTGGTGATGCCGCGCATCTCCAGCAGAACCGGAGCGTCGCTCATCGTCCGTACCCCCTCGCCAGCGCCATGGATGCCTCCCCGAACAGGGGATCTGGCCTCGCTTTTGTTTGCTGACGGCAACGTATGTCGGACGGAACATGAGCAACAAACGGTCAGAGATCGTGAATAAGGCATGAGTGCGTAAAAATGGCACTACTTCGCATGTGTCACTGGTCACCCACCCGGTCGTCACCCGCTCGGCCGCCGCCCGGCACGGGGTGGCCCCTGCCGGCGCCTCGGTCCCGGGTTCGATGTCGGTAGCCTCGGGAGGGAACCTCGGCGGACCGAGGACGGGGGAGGCCATGGCCCTGCGGTTCGAGCATCGTGACACCGAGTTCGGCGTGGGCCTCGTCGACCGCGTGTGGCGCACCCGCTCCGACACGGAGCAGATCATGACGTCCGCGGCACGCACCTGCTGGCACCTGATCCTCTCGCGGGCTCGGGGACGCCTACACGCCGGCCTGCGCGGGCCGGAGACCAGAGCGACCAGGGCACCGGTCCCGGCGGGCACCGAGTTCCTCGGCGTCCGGTTCGCCTTCGGCGCGGTTCTCCGGCCGCATCCCGCGGCCTCGATCGTCGATGGGTACGTGCCGATCCCGGTGACGGAATCGGGCCGGATCGTCATCGACGGCGAGAGCTGGGAGGCGCCGACGTACGAGAACGTCGAGCACTTCGTCCGGCGCCTGCGGGACGCGGGCCTGCTGCTGCGATCGCCTCTCGGGGACGAGGAGCAGGGTGACGAGCATCCCGCGGTCAGCCCCACCGAGCGGACCCGCCCGACCGACCGGACCCGGCAGCGTCGCTACCGGGCGATCACCGGGCTGTCGCGAACCGCCGTACGGCGGATCGACCGCGCGAACGCCGCGGCCACGATGCTGCGCGACGGCCTCGACTGGCGCACGGTCGTCGACAGGTTGGGGTACTTCGACCAGGCCCACCTCGCGCACGCGCTGCGTCGCCACGTCGGATGCACCGCCGGGGAGTTGCGGGCCGGCCGGGGTGCCGCGATGTCGTTCCTGTACAAGACCCACCCTGGACCCGGCAGCTAGCGTCCGTCAGCCAGCCAACCCCGGCCGGCTGTCCGCGACCCGAGTTCAGGGGAGAATCGTGCTGCTCAGCGTCAACACCTTCGTCAGTCTTGACGGCGTCATGCAGGGACCCGGAGCCTCCGACGAGGACCGCTCCGGCGGCTTCGACCGCGGCGGGTGGCTCGTTCCGCATGCCTCGGCGCACACCAACGAGGTCGTCGAGAGCTGGGTCCGCGCGGCCGGCGCGTTCCTCTTCGGCCGCACCAGCTTCGGCCTGCTCGGCGGGTACTGGCCGAAGGTCACCGAACCCGACGACCTGATCGCCGCCAAACTCAACACGTTGCCGAAGTATGTCGTCAGCTCCACGCTGACCGACGATGAGGCGGACTGGAGCCCGACCACGGTCCTGCGCGGTGACCCGGTCGACGAGGTGCGCCGCCTCAAGGCGCTCCGCGGCGGGGAACTCCAGGTCCACGGCAGCTGGAAACTCGTGCGGACGCTGCACCGGGCGGGACTGGTCGACGTCTACCGGCTGCTCCAGTTCCCGGTCGTCGTCGGTGCGGGGAAGCGCCTGTTCCCGGACGGATCGACACCCGCGACCCTCGTGCCGGTGGAGGAGAGCTCACGGGTGCTGCCCGGCGGCGTCGTCTCGCTGACCCTCAACCCCACGAGCCTCGGCGCGCTCTCCGCGGGCGCGTACGCCGTGGCCGAGGGGCGTTCGGTGACGATCCTCGACTGACGTCGGTGCCCGACCGGCTTCGTGGCCCTGATCTCCGGCCGGGACGGCCGTCGGCCGCGTCATCCGGCGGGTCAGGAGAAGTGCGTCCGGGGCCGGGCGAGCCGCTGCCCGTCCACGGTCAGGTCGACCTTCTCGTTGTAGAACGCGACCAGGCCGGCGATCGGCAGCAACTGCCGGGTGGGGAAGTCGTACGACCAGGCCAGGTCCGGGTGGGTGGTGTCCCCCACCCGCACCGACCAGTAGCCGGTGGTCCGCCCCTTGTACGGGCACTGGCTGACGGTGCCGGACGGCACGAGGTGGCCGAACCGTACGTCGGTCCGGTTCAGGTAGTAGCGGGTCGGCAGTCCCGTCTCGAAGACCAGCACCGGCGAGGTCGACTCGGCCAGCAGGACGCCGTCGAGTTCCACCCGCACCGTACGGGTGGAGCGGAGAGCGTCCACCCGCGCGTACGGGCTGCGGGGATGCACGAACACCTCCTCGTCCTCCTCGAACCAGGAGTCCAGGGCGGCCCAGTCGAACCGGATGGTGCCGGTCAGCCCGTTCGGCGCCTCGTCGGTGTGCAACCGCCCGCACCCGGGTCGGGTGGTCTCGCCGGACCGCAGCCCGTACAGCCGGACCGTCCCGCGCCGGGACTGCTCGGTGCGTTCCTCGTCGACCAGCAGGTCGGGGTGGACGTCCGCGATCGGAATGTAGTACTGGGGGTAGAACGGCCACTCCCAGACGTACCGCGCGCGGACCGTGTCGAGCACCAGCTCGCCGGCGAGGAAGGCGCGGATGCGGCGGGGGACCGGTTCGACGTGGTTCACCGGGACGATCGGCTGCGGATGATCCGACACCTGGGTCTCCTACAACCGTGGATCGGCTGGGACGGGGGCCGGCGCGTTGCCGTGCCGGCCCCCATTCTCGACCCTTCGGATCAGCCGGTGGTGCACGGCGCGCCGTTGAGCGAGAAGCTCGTCGGCGCCGCGTCACTGGTGGACCAGCGTCCCTGGAAGCCGAACGAGGCGGTGCCGTCCGGCGCGATGGTGCCGTTCCAGTTGGCGTTCCGGATGGTCACGCTGGAGCCGGACTGGGTGTAGCTGGAACTCCACGCGGAGGTGATCTGCTGGTCGCCGGGGAAGCTGAAGGTGAGGGCCCAGCCGTCGGTCGGGACCTGCGCGGTGTTCCGTACCGTCACGGCGGCGACGAAACCGTCCGCCCACTCCGACTGGATCTGGTAGCTCACCCGGCAGCCGGGCGTGGGCGGTGGGGTGGTGGGTGGCGAGGTGGTCGGCGTCGTGGTCGGCCCGGCGACCCTGTTCGACGCGATCGAGACATTGCCGGCCGCATCCAGGGCCCGCACGTAGTACTGGTTGCTCAGCGGTCCCATCGGGATCAGCGACCCGGTGTACGACGTCCCCGACACGGTGGCGATCACCCGCGAGCTGAACCAGCCGTCGAACCAGTAGACGTTGTACCCGGTCACCCCGACGTCGTCGGTGGACGCGGACCAGGACAGGGTGGAGTTTCCGCCGCCGGCATCGGTGATGGTCAGGTTCTTCGGCGCGGACGGCGGGGTGGTGTCCGGGCCGGTGGACTTGACCGGGGTGACGACGTTCAGCGCGTTGGACCACGCCGAGACGTGTCCGAGGCTGTCCCGGGCGGCCACGTAGAAAACGTACTCGGCGCCCGGGGAGATGTAGTTGGTGATCGTCGTCGTGGTGACGTTCCCGACCTTCGCGCTGTAGATGACGTCGCTGAACACCCGGATGTACGTGATGTCGTACCCGACGATGGGGCAGCAGCCGGGTGTGGAGGCCGTCCAGTTCAGGGTGATGCCCGCGGTGATCTGGCCGGCGGTCAGGTTGGTCGGCGCGCTCGGTGGGAACGGCGAGGTGTTCGGCGTGGTGGGCGCGAGGGTCGGCGTCGGGGGGACGGGGCCGGACGGGGTGGGTCCGGTCGTGGACAGCGGCGCGGGGGCCACCGCCGGGGCGGCGGGCACGGTGCCCGCGTGCGCGGCGGGTACGGCCCCGGGGCCGATCCCCAGCGCCGCGACCGGGGCGGCGACGAGGGCGACGGCGGCCAGCAGGCCCGGCCACGCGCGGCGGAGCGACGAAGGTAAAAATGTCCCTGGCATGTTAAAACGATGAATGATGGCATCGACGTACGCCAAAGTATCCCACCTGCCGGTCGGCTCAGGCGAACCGATTCGGAACGGTGCCGTCGGGCGGCATCGGGTACCGCCGGGCGTTATCGGGTGCCGCCGGTTCGTCGCGGTGCATCGCCGCCGTCCCGTCCACCGTGGAGGCCCTCGGCGCTGGTGCGTCGGGCACCGGGGCGTTACGGCCGGTAGGCGCGCAGGAACGCCCGTACCCCGGCGACGAACAGCGGTCGGACCCGGGGGTCCTCGGCGGCGTTCGTGGAGCGGAGCCGGTTGAGTGCCACCAGGAAGGTCAGCGCGATGAAGTGGTCGGCGGCCAGTCGCGGATCGGGTACGTGCAGCAGCCCGGCGCGGGCGAGCGCGCTGAACCGCTCGCCGAGGGACTCCTCCGGGTCGTTCGCCATGGCGGTCCGTTCCGCCTGCGTCAGGTGGTCGGCCTCGCTGAGCGCCAGCCGTTGCAGGGCGGTGAATTCGGTCGAGCCGAGCATCTCGGTTGAGATCCGCAGCGCGAACGTGACCAGGGCGTCCTCCAGGCCGGCGGCGTCGAGGCCGTCGCGCCGCGCACATCGACACCCGGCGGCTGAGCTTCGTCGGCGCCGGCGGTCGGCCGGTCGGAGCGCTCCAACCGGACCACCTCACCGGCGGCGTACCGGGGCGTGACCTGGAGGTCCCGCGCGGCACCCTGACGTCCATCCTGTACGCCTCGGTACGCGACGACGTGCAGTTCCGGTTCGGCGACAGCATCACCGGGCTGCGCCAGCACGAGCACGGCGTCGAGGTGACGTTCGCGGGCGGCGACCAGCGCGAGTACGACCTGGTGGTCGGCGCCGACGGGCTGCACTCGAACACCCGGCGGCTGGCCTTCGGCCCGGAGGAGGGGTTCGTACGCTACCTCGGGTACTGCTTCGCCGGCTTCAGCCTGCCCAACGAGTTCGGGCTGGCCCACGAGGGCGTCACGTACACGGTGCCCGGACGGATGGCCGCCATCTACGCGCCGGGACGCACCGACACGGTGTTCGGGCTGCTCGCGGTGGCCCGACCGCAACCACCGCTCGCGGAACTGCGCGACGCCGGCGCCCAACGCGCGCTGATGGCCAGCGCCTTCGCCCCCGACGGCTGGCACCTGCCCCGCCTGCTGACGGCCATGCACACCGCCGACGACCTGTTCTTCGACGTCGTCAGCCAGATCCACCTGCCGCGCTGGTCGCACGGCCGCGTCGCGCTGGCCGGCGACGCCGCGCACGCGCCGTCGTTCCTGTCCGGCCAGGGCACCAGCATCGCCCTGGTCGGCGCGTACGTGCTGGCCGGTGAACTGGCCCGGCACGCCGACCCCGCGGTGGCCCTGCGGGCGTACGAGGAGATCACCCGGCCGTTCGTGGCCCGCAACCAGGCACTCGCCGGCGGCGGCCGGAGCACGCTCGCCCCGACCACCGCCGGCGGACTGTGGCTGCGGAACCAGGCGCTGCGGATGGCCCCGCTGCTGGTCCGGACCGGGCTGCTGGGCCGGTCCGCCCGCCGGGCCGCCAACGCCCTCACCCTGCCGTCCTACCCCTGAGCGACGGGCCGCACGACGCGGTGCCGGTCCCGCCCGGTCAGGACTGCTGCTTGGCCCACTCGGCGACCCGGCGGGCGCTCTCCGCCTCGGAGAGGTCCTCGACCCGGGTCATGATCGACCAGCGCACCCCGAACGGATCCCGGATGCTGGCGAACCGGTCGCCGGACACGAAGGTGGACAGCGGCTCCCGGATGGTCGCGCCGGCGGCCTCGGCGCGGGCGACCACCGCGTCGGCGTCCGGGCAGTACAGCCCGATGGAGTAGCAGTCGCCGTCCCCCTCGGGCGGGGCCACGAGGCCGTAGTCGGGCTGCGGCTCGCCGAGTTGCAGCAGCCCGGCGCCGAAGTCGAGTACCGCGTGCGCGACCATCCCCCCCATTTCGGTCACGTCCACCACCCGGGCCCCGAACACGTCCCGGTAGAACTCGATCGCCCCCCGTGCGTCGGGGATGCTCAGGAACGGGGTCAGGCTGGTGGCGCCGTGCGGGATGCCGTTGGTGGTGTATTCGCCGGTGGCGGCGGTGATCGTCTCGGTCATGCCAACGACCGTACGGCTCCCGACCGGCGCCGGCTTGGCGATACGCGACACGTACCGTGAGGCGGTGAGCCTGGCACATCGCGGCGTGCTGTACCCGGCGGGGCTGCCCACGTTCCGCCGGATCCCGGCGCCGGAACCGGTGGCGGCGCTGGTGCGGTGGTTCTGGATCCCGGAGTGGCGGATCGCACCGGGCCGGTCCTCCCGGCAGCACCTGATCGCGTTCCCCGCCTGCAATCTGGTGGTCGAGCCGGACTCCGTCGGCCTCGCCGGCCCGACCACCCGCGCCTCGTACCGGGACCTCACCGGGACCGGGTGGGCGGTGGGCGCCCTGCTGCGCCCGGCGGCGGTGCCCTGCTTCACCGACGACCCCGGCTCACTACGCGACACCTACCGACCGCTGCCGGCCCCCGAACTGCGCGCGGCGGTGGCCGCGGCGATGACGGCGGCCGGCGCGGCGGCGGCCGGCCCGACCCCGGCGGTCTCCGGGTCGACGGTGGCGGCGCCCGGCAACCGGGAGACCCGGCACGAGCGGGCGGTGGCGGCCTTCGTCGACTGGCTCCGCCGGACCGTGCCGCCACCCTCCCCGGAGGCCCTGGCCGCCAACGCCCTGGCCGACCTCGTCGACACCGACCCGACGGTGCTGACCGTCGAGGACGCCGCCGCCCGCCTGCACACGTCGGTTCGGACCCTGCAACGGCTGGCCCGCCGCCACGTCGGACTGCCGCCGTCGGCGATGATCCGCCGCCGGCGGCTCCAGGAGGCGGTCGAACGCCTCCGGGCCGCCCCGGAGACGAACCTGGCCGAGGTCGCCACGGACCTCGGCTACACCGACCATGCCCACCTGGCCAACGAGTTCCGGTCGGTCCTCGGGTTCACCCCCAGCGGCTACCGCCGACAGCTGCACCGCACCGACCCCGGGCCGCCGCCGGGCGCCCAGCCGCGCGGGTAGGCGGTACGGCCGCCGGCCAGCGCGCGGCCGGACCTCACGGTTTCCAGCGAACCGCGACGGCCCGCGGCGCCGGCAGAACAGTTCGGGGCCTTTCTCGGCACCGTCGATCACCAGACCCCGACCGGGTGGCCGCCGCGCGGGTCAGCCGGTGCGCTCTGAGTGATGGTCGCGGGCCGGCGGGGACGTTACGGTGCGTGAGTCGGCCGCCGGCCGCCGGACCAGGCTGGCACTCCCCCTTTGCAATGCTTCCCTCACGGCTACACCGCCAGACCTGCGAATTTACCGAGGATGGGTTGGAATCGCCTCCAGCGCGTTCTCACTGTTCGTGTCTGTCGCCTGGAGGGGAGCATTGCAAAGGACGGCCGAACAGCACTGGTTCGGTCGGGCGGAAATCACTGAGGGTAATGGCTGGGTGTAGGCGGCGGTCGGTGCCCGCCGCACGCCTCAGCCGGGCTGAACGCCACCGGCCGGGTCGGCCCGGACCGGCGCTGGTCAGCAGACCCGATTCCAGGTTCGTCCAAGGTTCGTCCAAGCCCGCCCCGGGACGGTGTTCGCAGGGGAGCTGGACAGCTTCCCGGCGGGAACGATCCACCGGCGAAGGGTGTGCGGTGCATGTTGTCGGCGCACCGGTGGGTCCACTTTCACCAGGGGGCAACCATGTTCCAGAAGGTTCTTGCGGCATCGCTGGCGGCCGTCGTGGCCACCGGTGCCGCCGTGACGGTGGCCGCGGCGCCCGCGTCGGCCGCCGACCAGCCGACGTTCTGCGGCAACTGGCTGTCGCAGCCGTCGAAGGCATCGAGCATCAAGGCGGTCTCCGGCACCAGGGCCAACATCGACAGCAGTACGTACATCCAGGTCAACGAGGGCAGCTACGGCGGGCACTGGTACGCCTGGGCCAAGGTCTACAACCCCGAGATGTCCAGCCTGGTCGCGCTGCTCTGGAAGTACACGCCCAACGGTGGCCAGTACCAGTGTGGCGCGCGGGACGGGAGCAGCGGCTGGGCGTACGACTACACGGCCGGCGTACGGGACACCGAGTCGTCCCAGGTGCTGGCCAAGTACACCCGGAACTCCGGCGGTCCCTACACCTACGGCACGGCGGTGTCCTGGCGGTAGCGCCATCTTGACGTCCCGGGCCGCCATCCCGGACCGGCGGCCCGGGACCCCACCCGAGGTGAGGATGAGATGCCGGCCCTGACCCGTGCCACCTGCCTGCTGATCCTGGTCGTCACCGTCGCGGCGGGCTGCTCGGCCACCGAACCCGCCGCCGAGCCGGCCGTACCCGTCGTCTCGCAGTCCGCCGACGCCGCCGCCGAACTGCGGCTGCCGTTCGACCGGTACGAGCTGTCGCCCGCCGGGAACCAGCAGGTGCGCCGGGCCGTGTACCGGTCGTTGAAGTCCTGCCTGGCGGGCTTCGGGCTGCGCGTGCCCATCCCCGAGGCCCGGGTGCCGACCTATCCGACCCACGCCACCCAGCTCAACTGGCTGGGCGGCCACGACGTGACCCGGTACGGCTACCAGGGGCCGCCGGGCCTCACCGGGGAGATGTCCACGGCGGCCCGGCGGGGCAGCCGGCCGATCCCCGTACCCGCCGAGGCGACCGGGGTGTTCTTCGGCGACACCACCACCCACGGCGGGCGGCGGGTGCCGGCGAAGGGCTGTGACGGGGAGAGCCAGCGGGCCGTCAACGGCGGCCGGGACCTGCCGGCGATCGACGGGCTCGACCCCGGTGTCCCGGCCGACCAGGGGATCGAGTGGCTCGAACAGCAGGCCGGGGACCAGGCCCGGGCCGACCGGCGGTACCTGGCCGTCGTGCGGCGGTGGCGGGACTGCATGGACCAGCACGGTCACCACTACGCCGACCCGGACGAGGCCCAGGGCGACCCCCGCTGGAACAGCGCCGAGGACGACGCGCCGCCGTCGCCCGAGGAGCTGGCCACGGCGACCGCCGACCGCTCCTGTCGGGACACCACCAACATGTCGGGGATGCTGCGGTACCTCATCGCGCAGCGGGAGGACGAGGTCATCCGGACCCGGCCCGACACCGTACGCCAACTGGCCGCGCTGGCGCACCAGCGCGCCGGGAACGCCGCCGCCCTCCTGGCTGAACCGCTGGCCGGGTAGGCCCGGGCCCCGTCGTGCACCGACGGAGGACGGCGGACCACGGCACCCGGTCAGCACACCCGATCCACATCGGCCGTATCGAGAGGCTCAACCATGTCCGTGTCCCGTCGTGTCCTCGCCGCCTGTCTCACCGCCGTGCTCGTCCTGGTGCTCGCCCAGGTGCCGCCCGGCGCCACCCATCCCGCCGTCGCGGCGCCCGCGCCGGCCGCACCCGGGGCACCGCCCGCACCGCCACCGCCCACACCGCCACCCGCGCCGCCCACACAGGTCGCCCCGGACCAGCGGGACAGCGTGCTCGGCGCCGGCTGGAAGAAGTCCCGCGACCGGGCCTGGACCCTGTCGGGCGACGCCGCCGGCCTGCACGTGCTGGTCGCCCGGGCCGCCGACGGCTACGCCTGGCGGACCGCCACCACCCTCACCGAGCCGGGGTTCGAGGCGGACCAGTGGATCGGGAACGCCTGCGTGACCGCCTCCGGGCGCCGGTTGGCCGTCGCGTACGCGCCACGGACGTTCACCAACGACGCGAACCTGTTCTCGCGCGGGGCGTTCACCGCCGTGGTCGACCTCGACACCGGAGCGGTCCGGAAGCTGCCGACGCTGTCCACCCTGGCGTACCACAGTCCCGGCTGCGGCTCGGGCGAGTCGGCGGTGTTCACCCAGTCGGCGGGGGAGGACAGCACGCAGACCCGGCTGGTCCGGGTCGACACGGTCACCGGTCGGGTGCCGGCCCGGCCGATCGTCCTGTCCGGACAGGTGACCTCCGCCGTACCGGTGGGCGCGGCCATCGTCGCGGCGGACCGGAACCGGCTGGTCCGGGTCAGCACCGCCGGACGGCGTACCACGATCGTCCGGACCCGCGCGGTGCCGTTCCGGCTCACCCCGACGGCCGGCGGCGGCGTCGCGTTCCTCGACCGGGCCGGCGACACCGGGTACGTCGAGCAGGTCGACCCGGCGGCGGTCCGCGCGGCCACCGGCAGCGCTGGCCGGGCGAGCGGCGGCCGCCCGGGAGCCGCGCGGACCCTGTTCAGCGGCCCGCTCACCGGCCTGGACCTGACCCGCGACGCGGCCGGCCACGCCTACGTCACCGGCACCGCGAAGCAGACAGGCACCGCGAAGCCGGCCGGTACCGTCGGGACGTTCGGCGCGGTGACCGCGCTGGCGGACGCCCCCAAGGGCGCGGCGGTGTCCACCCGCGGTGCGGCGGTGCTCGCCGCCGTGGCCTGGTCCGGGTCGGCCGACCCGCGTGCCCGGTCCGCGGATCCGCCGTCGGGCCGGTCCATCAGCATCACCCTGCGGATCCGCGCCACCGGCCGGCAGGCCACCTTCACCGTCGCACCGGGCGCGGACAACCTGGACCGGGCCCGTACCGGCGCCCGCCCGCACCCCACGCTGACCCGCGCCGCGAAACCGGGCGGGGGCACGGCGCCGTCCCGGAACCTGGCCGCCGCCGGGTCGCCGACCAACCCGGTCGAGGCCGAACGGACCTGCTCGGTGCCGCGCAACGACCCGGCTAACCAGGCGTTGCAGCCGAAACCACGGCAGGTGGAGTGGGCCGTCGACCAGGCCGTCCGCAACGTGTTGACGGTGCAGCGTCCGGCTGGCTGGAAGAACCTGGGCATGCCCGCGTACACCCCGCAGGGGTTGCTCCCGCCGGGGCAGCTCTACGGCGGGGGAAACGTGCCGGCCCAGGTGCTGCTGGGGATCGCCGCGCAGGAGTCGAACCTGTGGCAGACCACCGGCCGGGCGCTGCCGGGGATGACCGCGAACCCGCTGATCGGCAACTTCTACGGCCGGGACATCTACGACGACAACGACGCCAACGACTGGGACATCCGCTGGACCGACGCGGACTGCGGGTACGGGGTCATGCAGATCACCGACGGGATGCGGCTGGCCGGGCGGGAGGGCGGCGCACCCGCGGCGCTGCCGTACCAGACCCAGCGGGCGGTGGCGCTGGACTTCGCGGCGAACATCGCGGCCGGGCTGCGGCTGCTGATCGGCAAGTGGAACGAGACCCGGACCGCCGGCATGTACGTGAACAACGGCGACCCGAAGTACCTCGAGAACTGGTTCTTCGCGATCTGGGCGTACAACTCCGGGTTCCACGCCGACGCCGGTGACGGGTCGCCGTGGGGGGTGGGCTGGCTCAACAACCCGGCCAACCCGCACTACCCGGCCAACCGGGACCCGTTCCTGGACAAGACCATGACTGACGCCGCCCATCCGCAGTACTGGCCGTACCAGGAGAAGGTACTCGGTTTCGCGGGGCACCCGATCGAGCTGCCCGAGGCGCCGAACACACTGGTGTCGGCGTTCCGGCCGGCGGTGTGGAACGGCGGCGACGTGCAGGGGCCGATCAACCGCGGCAACGTCCAACCGCCGGTCACGAAATTCTGCGACGCCACCAACGACTGCGTACCGGGCGGCTCCTACGTACCCAACGATCCGGACGTGGTCGGTGAGCCGGCGGGCCCGTGCGCGCACCGCAGCGCCGCCGGGCAGTACGACCTGAAGTGCTGGTACCACAAGCCGGCGGTGTGGAAGACCGACTGCCCGGCCACCTGCGGCTACGAGCTGCTGCGGTTCGACCCCGGCTACGCCTACCAGGACGACGGCACCTCCTACCCGCCCCGGTGCGACCTGACCGGGCTGCCGAGCACCGCCCTGGTGGTCGACGACGTGCCCAGGAGCACCCCGTCCATCCGCCCCGGCTGCGCGGCGGGGTTCACCGAGGGCGGCACGTTCGGGCTGAACTTCGGCGCCGACGGCAACGGGCTGTACCCGTCGAAGGTCGACTTCCACCAGTTCGGCGGCGGCTTCAACGGGCACTTCTACTCCTCGTTCACCCGCGGTCCGGACTACCAGCCCGCCGGCTCCGAGAGCAAGCTGCGGGTGCAGGGCACCTGGCGGCTGTCCGCCGCGCAGCACCAGTGGATGCGGCTCAAGGTGTTCATCCCCGACACCGGGGCGTGGACCCGGCAGGCCCGCTACGACATCGACCTGGGCAACGGGCAACGCCGGTACCGGGTGGTCAACCAGGCGTGGCAGGCCCACACCTGGGTCGACCTCGGCGTGTTCAAGTTCGACGGCACCCCCAGCGTCAGCCTGAGCACCTACACCCGGGACGGCACCGGGGTCGACACGGTGGTCTTCGACGCGATGGCGTTCATCCCCGCCACCGCCCCGGCCGCGCAGTACGTCGCCATGGGTGACTCGTACAGCTCCGGCGAGGGCCTGGCGCCGTACCTGCCGAACAGCGACTACAAGCGGTCCGACAACACCTCCACGAACGCCTGCCACCGGTCGGCCTCCGGGGCGTTCCCCAGCCAGGTCAAGCTGCCCGGTCACAGCGGCACGATCGCCCAGGAGGCCGCCAACGGCACCGCCTCGTTCGCGTCCATCGCCTGCTCCGGGGCGCTGACCACGAACGTCACCCAAAATGCCTACAACAAACCGCCGTCGGCCAGCGACAGTGCCGGGCACACCGACTGGGGCTGGGCGCCGGGCGACTTCGGCTTCCCCGGCGAATTCCAGTACGGCGAGCTGCCGCAGACCGAGCAGGGCTACCTCGACCAGGACACCACGCACGTCACGCTCACCATCGGCGGCAACGACGCCAGGTTCGCCGAGGTCGTCCGAAGCTGCATCGCCGCCCTGGACAACTGCTACACCGACCAGCACAAGCTCACCCGGGGCAACGGCGTCGTCGACCCCGAACCCCTGCGGGTGTACGAGAAGAAGCTGATCCGGGAGTGGCTGCCGGCCCACCTGAAGGCCACCTACCGGGCGGTGCACAACGCCGCGCCGAACGCGAAGATCATCGTCCCGGGTTACCCGCAGCTGTTCGAGGACCGCCAGGTCGACTGGAGCTGCCAGGGCGTCTCCACCGGCGGGGCGAAGTTCCTGAACACCCTGGCCGACCTGCTCAACACCACGATCGCGCACGCGGTCGCCGACGTCCACGACGAGGGCGTCGACATCCGCTTCGTCAACGTCACCCAACGCTGGCGGGACAGCCACGGGAACTGGACCTGTAGCTACGCCACCACGCCGTGGGTGAACGGCGGGATCGTGAGCTGCACCAACGGCAGCGGTACGGAGCTGCCGTGCCGGTCCAGCTACCACCCCACGCTGGCCGGGCAGACCCAGCTCGCCGACGTGGTGAACCTGACGCTGCGCGGCACCAGCACCGCCGCGACCGTGCAGCAGCGGATCCTCGCGTACGTCGCCACCCGCAGCCCAGACCCGGGCGACCCGACCGGTGGCCAACGCTGGATCGTCTCGGCCGCCCAGGCGCTGGAGATCGCCAACCGGTGCCTGAACCTGACCAGGATCGGCGGCGTGCTGGGTGACCCGTGCATGACCGAGCCGATGCTGGTGGTGACCACCCGTGACGCGAACCAGCCGGCCCGTACCGACGCCGAGGCGATCGACCGGCTGCCCTGGTGGGTACGCCTCAACTACACCGACAGCGACACCCGGGATCAGTGGGTGGCCTCGCGCAGCTGGTACAACAACGCGGATCACAAGCCGAACGGCTGCAGCACCACCCCGAGGCCGACCGACTACCAGTGCGACGAGTACCCCTTCTTCTCCAGCGAGTTCGGCGCCGCCTGGGACCCGTTCGACGGTTACGCCTCGGAGAGTTCGAGCCGGGTGATGTGGGCCTCGCAGATGGAGAACCAGAAGATCGAGGGAGCCGTGCTCTCCGGGATGTACTCCGCGTGTCATGTCGACCCCAGCGTGTACAGCTTCACCGGTTCGCTGGCGATCCTCGGCGACCCCTATCTCACCATTCCGGTGACCGCTGGCGACCCGAGCAGCAAACCCTCGACCTTCTACGTCTGCTGACCGGCAGGCCACCAATCCACCCGTGGCAGGGAGAAGAATGATGCGAAGACTCCGCCGGATGCTGGCCCTCACGAGTGCGGTGCTGACCGCGCTGGTGGTGGCCGTCGTCATCCCGACCACCGCGCAGGCGGCCCCACCCTTCGATCCGGCGAACGGCAACTGGCCCCGCTGGACGTTCCACTCGGGCGGCAACTACGACCTGGTGATGGATGCCAGCCAGTCCGGCGGGAACGGCGCGGCGGTCCAGCTCTACGGCGACCACCTCGGCTCGAACCAGGTCTGGTTCCAGGAGGCCGCCGACCAGGGCGGACAGTACCTGCACCCCGGGTACGACCGGTGGTTGTGCCTCGGCCGCAACGGCACCGGGTGGGGCGACCGGGTCGAGATCCAGAACTGCAACGGTTCGGCCAACCAGCTCTGGGGGCTGCCCCGCTACAGCCAGCAGCAGTACTTCATCAAGCCCTGGAACGACTCGAACATCTGCCTGGACGTCCCGGGCAGCGACTTCAGCCAGGGCCGGGACCTGCAACTGTGGGGCTGCAACTACAGCAACGCCCAGTCCTGGTCCACCAGCAGATGCTACGAGGGCAGCTGTGACTGGCAGTGGCCGGACGTCACCGACTGCGACACCGCGGGCGGCCGGGTGGTGGGCGACGTGAGTTCGGGCGGCGACCGGGTCGTGCTGCTCTACTCGGCCGGCTGCCAGGCATTCTGGGCGAAGCTGAGCCACACCTCGGCCGGCGCGTTCAGCATCGACCTCATCCTGCTGCGCCACGGCCCGGACGGCACCATCGAAGATCGGCTTCCGGTCGACGCCGGCGAGACCCGGTGGTCCGGCCTGCTGGGCAAGCGCGGCTCGGGCGACTCGTTCGAGGCGTGTACCGACAGCCCGATGAACCCGTCGGTGCCGAGATTCTGTACGGGTGTCCAGTCCTGAGAGCCCTCTCCAGGGCTGGGCACCAACCGGTTCCGTCCCGGGCGGGTGGGGCCCGGGACGGAACCGCCCCACCGGGGCGGGCCGGGCCGTGGGCGCGCGGCCTGGCCCGCCCGTCAGGCCGTGGTCTGGCGCGGTTCGACCTGGTCTGATCCGACCCGACCCCGCTGACCGTGGGCGGCGCGGGGCCGCGTTGACCTCCGGGTACGGTGGGGGCCGACACGGAGGTGGGGATTGTTCGACGCCGGCGACGCGGTGCGGTGGCTGCACCTGACGGCGCCGCGCGGCGGCCCGGACGACCTTCCGCTGTTGGTGAGCCGCACCGCGCCAGCGATCGGGGCCACCGAGATCGTGATCTACCTGGCCGACTACGCGCAGGCACTCCTGGTGCCGCTGCTCGGTGCCGGTCTGGTGCGGGACGAACTGCCCATCGACACGACCCTGGCCGGTCGGGCGTTCACCGACCTCGAACCGCAGTGCGCGCCCGACAACCCGGACCGGATCTGGCTGCCGCTGCTTGTCGGGTGCGAGCGGATGGGCGTACTGGAGATCGTCTCGCCGGCTGCCGGGGACCCGGCGCTGGAGTCGGCCGGCTGGGAACTGGCGGTCAGCGTCGCCCAGGTGCTGGTGACCCGCCGCCCGTACGGCGACGTCATCGAGCGACTGCGCCGCCGCTTCCCGATGCAGGTCGCCGCCGAGATCGTGTGGGGGCTGCTGCCGCCGCTGACCTTCGCCACCGACGACATGGTGGTCACCGCCATCCTCGAACCGTGTTACGAGGTCGGCGGGGACATCTTCGACTACGGGTTGAACGGTGACGTGCTCAGCGTCGGGCTGTTCGACACCTGCGGGCACGGCATCCGGGCCAGCACCCTGGCCTCGCTCGTGGCCAGCGCCTACCGCAACGCGCGCCGGTGCGGCCTCGACCTGGTCGACACGGCGAAGAGCATCGACAAGTGGGTGCGCTCCGAGCACCCGAACATGTTCGCGACGGCGTTGCTCGTCGAGCTGGATCGCGGCACCGGCCGGCTGAGGATGATCAACGCTGGCCATCCGGACGCCCTGCTGCTGCGCGACGGCAAGGCGATCCGGGAACTGCCGGGGCGGACCGCGCTGCCACTGGGTCTGGGCCACCTGTCGGCCCGCCCGCCCCGGGTGTACGAGGAGGACCTGCACCCGGGCGACCGCATCCTCGCCTACACCGACGGCATCACCGACGCGCGGGGAGCGGACCAGGGGCGGTTCGGGCTGGACCGGCTCGTCGACTTCGTCAATCGCGCCCTCAACGACGGGCTGCCCAGCCCCGAGACCATGCGCCGCCTGGTGAGCGCGGTCGTGGCGTACCAGGACGACAAGCTGGACGACGACGCGACGGCGATGCTGCTGGAATGGCGCCCGCCGCACGCCCCGCTGGCCCATCTCGCCGCCCTCGCGGCGGTCGCCCGCGACCCCGGTGCCGCCGTGACCGCCGACCCCGCCGCCGTCAGCGAGGGCGTACCCGAGACACCGTGACCGCCGGCGTCGCTATCGGGACCGGGGGCGCTCCCGACGTACCGTGACCGGGGCCTGCGTTACCGCGACTGCGGGCGTTCCCGACGGACCGTGACCTTGCGGCCCTTGATCGTCGTGCCGCGCAACGCCCCGATCACCTCCTGCGCCGTGGACTCGGGCACCTCCACCAGCGAGAACCGGTCCGCGATCTCGATCGACCCGATGTCGCGGCCGGGCAGGCGGGACTCGCCGGTGATCGCGCCGACCAGATCCTGCGGCCGGACCCCGGCCTGCCGGCCGGCACCGATGAACAGCCGCGTCATCCCACGCCCCGGCGTACGGGTGCGCCGCTCGCCCCGGGCGCCGGCCGGACCGCGACCGCGATCCTCCCTGGCCGGGCCGGGCGCCACCTCGGGGATCTCCTCCTCGTCGACCGCCGTCCCGCCGGCCTCGTGCGCCAACCGCACGGCGGCGAGCGCCACCTCCATCAGGTCGAACTCCTCGGTGAGCGGCTCGACCACCACCCGGAAGGAGTCCAGATCGTCCTCCAGGAGGATCTCCTCCAGCGCCGCGCGGGTCAGTTCGAGCCGCCGGGCCCGCAGGTCGGCGCTGGTGGGCACCTTCTCGACCTGGATCCGCCGCTTCGTGCTCCGCTCGATCGTCTTGAGCATCCGGTGCTCACGGGGCTCGGCGAGGGTGATCGCCACCCCTTCGCGGCCGGCCCGACCGACCCGGCCGATGCGGTGGACGTACGACTCCGGGTCGGCCGGCACGTTGTAGTTCACCACATGCGTCAGGTGCTCGACGTCGAGCCCGCGCGCCGCGACGTCGGTCGCCACCAGCAGGTCCGCCGTCCCACCGCGCAGCCGGCCCATCACCCGGTCGCGCTGTTCCTGGCTCATCCCGCCGTGCAGCGCCTCCGCGCGGTAGCCCCGGCCGTTGAGCGACTCCGCGAGCTGGTCGACCTCCTCCCGGGTCCGGCAGAAGACGATCGCCGCCTCCGGCGCCTCCAGGTCCAGGACCCGGCCCAGCGCCGCCGGCTTGTGCGCCCGGGAGACCAGGTACGCGCTCTGCCGGACCAGCGGAGCCTCGCCCGGCTTGGTCGGTTCACGGGCGATCTCGACCCGGACGGAGTCCCGCAGGTGCCGACCGGCCATGCCCTCGATCCGCGCCGGCATGGTGGCGGAGAACAACACCGTCTGCCGGGTCTCGGGCGCCTCCTGCAGGATCGCCTCGATGTCCTCGGCGAAGCCCATGTCGAGCATCTCGTCGGCCTCGTCCAGGACCACGATCTCCAGGCCCGCCAGCCGCAGCGTCCCGCGACCGAGGTGGTCGAGGGCCCGGCCGGGGGTGGCCACCACGACGTCCACACCGTCCCGCAGCGACCGCAGTTGGCGGCCGATCGGCTGCCCGCCGTAGATGGGCAGGACCCGGGCGCCCAGCTCGCGACCGTACCGGTGGATCGCCTGCGACACCTGCATGGCCAACTCGCGGGTGGGCACCAGGACCAGCGCGAGGGGATCGCCGCCGCGGTCCCCGGCCGGCATCCGCTGCAGGATCGGCAGGGCGAACGCGGCCGTCTTCCCGGTGCCGGTGGCCGCCTGCCCCAGCAGGTCCCGGCCGGCCATCAGGGGCGGGATCGTCCGGCGCTGGATCGGGGTCGGCTCCTCGTAGCCCAACCCGGACAGCGCCCCCAGGAGCTCGGGTCGTAGCCCGAGATCCGCGAAGCTTGTCCCGCCGTCCGCGCCGTCATCCGTCATCCTGACCTCCTAGCCCTGGCCGGAACACCCTATCGAGCCGCCGGACGGCGCTTTCCCCGGATCCGGTCCCCGGGCGGTTTGCGTCCTCAAACGCTCCGCGTTCCTCCCGCGGCTCGCTTCCGCAAGCGGTCCGCGTCCCTCCGATGGATCGCCTCCTCAGGCGGTCCGCGCGGAAGCGGCTATCGGAATTCTGACGGTGTCTGGTTCCGGCTCCCGTTTCTGCCCTACCGTTCGGTGCCGACCCTCCCGTCGCCTTTGCCCCAAGGTGGACATGCTGAACCGCGATACGCGACGCCCGACCGTTCCCAGCGCCGCCGCCGGACACCCCGCCGCCGCTCCGGACCGTCCTGGTCCCGGCCGTCCTGGTCCCGACCGTCCTGGTCCCGACCGTCCCGTTTCGACCGGTCTTCCTGATCGTTCCGCTCCGGCCGGTCTTCCCGACCTCGCCGACGCCGAGGCGATGCGTCGCTGGCTCGCCGACGCGGGCGTCGAGGTGGCCGACCTGTCCAGCCTGGCCAGCTGGAACGGAGCTCCCGGCCCGAGGCGGGAACCGCAGCACCGCCGGCTGCCGGCCGGCTTCGACGCCGTGGTGGCCGAAGCCGTGGACCGGTCCCTCGAGAACGCGGTACGGGTGCCACTGGGCGCCGCTGTGCTGTGCCTCTACCTCCGGCAGTTGTGTCTCGACGCCTGGAAGTGCAGCTACCACTTCGACCGGATGTGGGCGACCCTGCGCGGTACGCGGCGCTGCTGGGCGGCGCGGCGGACCAGCGTCGAAAGCGTCCTCGACGTCACCGCGACCGACGCCGCCGTGCTGCTGCTCGACGTGCTCGACCAGGAAATCGCCATCGAGAACGAGATGGTCGGCAACAACCTGGAGCGGTTGGCGGAGGCCGCGGACCGGGCGGTCGCCGGTGCCACCGCGGCGATCGACGCGGCAGGGGCGATCCCCCCGGCCGGCGCCGGGATCGCGGAGTTCGTCGCCGACGAGGGTGCCGGATCGCGACGGTACGACGCGGCGCTGGGCCGCGCGGGTGCGGCGCTGGCGGCGTTCTTCGCCGGTCGGGCGGAAGACCGGGAACCGCTGCTGGCCGCGCTCGCCGGCCTCCGCGACGCCGAGAGCAGCCCCGAATGCGACCGGGACCAGCGCAGCGAACTGCGCGCCTACCGCAAGACGGTGGAATGGCTCGTCGACCAGCGCGACGCGGCCTGGTTGCACGTCGACGAGGGCACGGTCATCCACATGTACCCGTTCGCCGTACGCGGCATGAGCCCGGACCGGGTCGTCGCCGCGGCCCGCGCCGCCGGCCCGGACTGGGAACTGGCCGGGATCCAACCCCGGGCCGTGCGCGAGACGATGGAACTCGACGACGTGTGGAACGGTTCCGACGCCCTCGGCCGGCGGTACGACGGCGCGGTCGTCACGCTGCCCGACACCCTGGTGGCGGACCTGGACGGCCGGCCGGTGGCCCGGCTACGGGCCGACATCCTGCTGTCCCAGCTGGGCAACCACTACCTGCGGTTGAGCCTGGACCTGCACGACAGCAGCGCCCACGACCTCTACACCGCCGTGCTGCTGTCCGCGCCGGAGCGTGCCGAGGGACAGGTCCGGTGCGCCGGCGGGACCCGGGTCTGGCCACGGCTGTCGGCGTTCGCGGTGGATGTCGCGGAGGCCGTGGGCCACCGGCTCGGAACGCCGGCCGCGGTCAGCGTCCGGCCCGGGATGTTCCATGTGATGATCACCCTGCTGGAGGCGTCGATCGGCCCCGGGCCCCGGGCACCGCACGCACAACGGCGGCCGGTCGAGTCGATCGCGCAACTGCGGCAGGCCACCGGTGGGCAGATCCTGCTGGGTCCGGTGCAACACATCTTCGGTGCGCCGGCCGAGTGGATCCACCATCCGATCGGCGACGACGTGGTGCTGGAGGTCGGCGGCCGCTCCGACGAGATCCTGGCCCGGACCTGCAACACCACCCTCGTCGTCGCGCTCGGGTCGCCGGCGTACTGGATCACCAACCGGCTCCAGGCCGGTGAGTTCGTCGCCTCGCTGGACGGCCTGTTCGCCGGCTGGTTCGACCAGTTGGCGATATTCCTGGCCGAGGTGTCCCGGTACACCGACGAGAAGCTGGACGAACAGGACCTCGCCGAACTCGCGAGCCAGGCCGAGCAGTTGGAACGCGAACGGATGGGGCTGCACCGGTTCGCCGCGGACGCCCGGGCCACGCTGGAACTGATCCGGTCACCGGCCCTGGTGGCCTCGCCCCTGGTCGCGTTGACGGTGCAGGCGATGCTCAACGCCTCCGGCTTCGGCCAGCGCGAGGCGGAGCTGACCCGCAACATCGACGCCGTACTGGACGACCGGCTCGGCCAACGACTGGACCTGCTCGTACGGCGGCGCCGCGAGCGCGAGGCGGAGATCGTGCAGGTACGCGAGCGGCGACAGCGGGTCTGGCTCGACACCATGCTGGCCATCATCGCCGCCGTGGGCATCTCCGGGCTGGGCCAGATCCTCCAGGCGGGCTACGACCTGCGTGCCGCCGCGGCGCTGGTGATCGTCCTCGTGATCGTCCTGATCATGCTGGTCGTCGGCGCGATGGTGTGGACCGCCAGCAACGCCCGACAGGAGGACGGCCGGTTCACCCGCCGCACCCGCCGCACCCGTCAGACCAACCGCGCCGACCCGGCCGACCACGCCGACCCGGCCGACCCGGCCGACCCGGCCGGCCGCGCCGGCCGACCCGGCCGCGCCGGCCGACCCGGCCGCGTGGAGCGGTGAGATCTTGGAATCCTGGTACCGCTGTGGGGGGTGTCGGATTCCAAGATCTGGTGCGGATGGGCCGAGGAACAGGTAGTTCCAGCGTTCGACCGGCGTATCTCGACCGGATCGTTGACGGAGGGTGGTCAGGTGACGGGGGCTGAGCTGATTCTCACGGCGCTGGCCTCGGTGGGCGCCGGCGAGCTGTCGAGAGGGGCGGCGTGGGCGTACGCCGAACTGCGACGTCGGCTGCCCCGGCGACTGCGGCGGCGGTTGACGGGGATGGCGGCGGAGGTCGCGATATCGGCCAGCCCGGAGGTCCAGGCGCGGCTGGCGGCTCAGCTACACGCGGCCCTGATCGACGCGGGAGTCGACCGGGACGAGCTGGCGTTGGCTATGGCCCGCCGCGTACTGGAGCTGACCGACCCGGTCGGCGTGGACGAGGGCAGGTACGCCCCGGATCCCTCCTCGGAACCCGCCTACCGTGACTCCGAGCCAACCCGGGAGCTGTCCGAAAGCAACGAACGGAGGATCTTCGAGCAGGACCTGGCCGACGATCCAACCGATCCCGGACTCGACTGGCTGCCGACGTTGGGGGAGCGGCTGGAAACGTCGGAGCCACCGGAGGTGACCGGACCCGGACCGACCTCGCCGCCGCAGCAGGATCGGGCGGACCGACCGGCGCCACCGCTGATCGGTCCCGGACCGACCGCACCGCCAGCGGAGTCGTACTTTGAGGATTGGCCGGCGCCACCGTCGGCGGATCGGCCGGCGAGGCACGACCAGGGCTCACCGGTCAGCGGTGGTATCCCGGGCGAACAAGCCGGCAGCGGTGGCCCGGATGCCGGTGCGTCGGAACTCGCGCGCTATCTGGTGGCCGACCTGCCGAACCGGGTCCGGGTCGACGCCGAACTGAGTCTGATCGTGTCGATCACCTCGACGGCACCGGCGCCCGGGGTGACCGCCGCGCGACTGGCGGGGCTGTCCGGGGGAGCGGCGGTCACCATCATCGTGCGGCCAGACCCGGCCCTGGCCGCGCTCGAGGACCTCCAGCAGACCGTCGTCGTCCCTCGGCACGGCGACGGGCCGCCGATCCGGTTCGCGTTCCGGGCCCAGGCGGTCGGCCTGGCCCGGGTCCGGGTGACCGCCTGGTTGGGCGGGACGTTCCTCGCCGAGCTGCGTCTGGAGATCTCGGTCGACTCCGGCGACCGGGCGGTCCGGGCGCTGACCCCGTGGGCTGGCGACAGCCAGCGCCGGGCCGCTCCGATCGGGGAGCTACGCGGTGACCCCGGCGAGGTCACGATGCAGGTGAACCTCGACGGCTCGCGGTACTCGTTCCAGTTGCTGTCCCAGAGCATGATCTCGGGGCCGGTGGTGGTGGAGTCGCTCGCCGCCGAGCCGGGCGAGGCGGTGGAGCGTACGGTGGCGATGTTGCGCCGGATGGCCGGCGACTCCTCCGGGTACACGCCCGCGCTGGCCGCCCGCTGGGTCCGGGAGACCGGCACCGGCCTGTGGCGCGACCTGGTGCCCCGATCGATCCAGGAGCAGTTCTGGCAGCTGCGGGACCGGATCACCACGTTCACCATCGCCTGCAACCACGACACCGTTCCCTGGGAACTGCTGTACCCGTTGACCCCGACGCAGGACGCGGGGTTCCTGGTCGAGCAGTTCCCGGTGCTGCGCCGGGTCTACGACCAGTCCCGGTCGCCTCGGGTCCTGCTCGGGGACGCCCGGTACGTCGTACCGCCCGGTTCGCCGGCCGACGCCCAGGCCGAGGTGTCGGCGATCCGGCGGGTGCTGCGCCACCCCGACACGCCGACGATCGCCGATCTGGCCGAACTCCTCGACCTGCTGGACGACGGCAACCCCGGCCTGCTGCACTTCGCCTGCCACAACACGTTCTCGCTGGAGGCCGGCGGGTCGTCGATCCGGATGGGCGGTGGTTCGTTCGTACCGCAGTTGCTGAACAGCGCGGTGGCCCGGCGCTGCCTGGCCGGGTCCCGGCCGTTGGTCTTCGTCAACGCCTGCCGCAGTGCCGGCGCGGTGCCCGAGTACACCCGGATGATGGGCTGGGCCGAGCAGTTCATGGCGGCCGGCGCCGGGGCGTTCGTCGGGACCCTGTGGCCGGTACGCAGCGCGCGGGCCAGCCGGTTCGCTGAGGCGTTCTACGGCGAACTGGAGGCCGGTCAGGAACTGGGCCGGGCGAGCCTCGCCGCCCGTCACGCCGCGCGGGACGATGCCGATCCGACCTGGCTGGCGTACACCACGTACGGTGACCCCGGCGCCGTCGGGATGCTCAACAGGTAGCCGGTTCCTCAACGGACACTCGGCTCCTCAACGGACACTCGGCTCCTCAACGGACAGTCGGAATGCTCACCAGACAGGAGGCCCGGTGCGGGTGACCGAGACCGGAGTACCGGTCCAGGAACTGATCGAGACCGTCAAGCGGGTCATCAAGGCCGCCAACCTGTCGAGCACCGACGTGGACCGGGACCTGCGGGTCGGCTCGGTGGGGCTGACCCTGCACGCGGTCGCCACCCACTCGCTGGGCGGCGGTCTCGACTTCCGCATCCCGTTCATCGGCATGGCGGTCAAACTGGGCGGCAGGCTCACCCACCAGGACACCCACACCATCCGGATCAGCCTGGTGCCGCCGGACCTGGCCGGCCGCCCGGAACTACGTGACCAGGACATCGACACGGTGCTCGTGGACGCGATCACCACCATCCGGGCGGCGGTGGCGACCGCGGCGACCGGCGACGACCCGTTCACGCTGACCGGGAGCAGCGTGGACATCTCGTTCGCGGTGACCGCCGACGGCACCATCTCGGTGGGCGCTGAGGGCGGCCTGACCGACGAGGTGACCCACACCCTCACGCTCGGGCTGATCCCGGTCCTGTCCTGAGCCGTCCGGCCCGGTCGTCGAAATCCCGGTCCGGTCCGGTCCGGTCCGGTCCTGACCTGCCCGGTCCCGTCGGGTCGGTGCCGGTCCGGTCGTGACGCCTCCGGTCCCGCCGTGACCCGGTCCGCGGAGGAACGGGCGCCGCACGTGAGCCGGGGGATGGCCGTGTCCCGTCGGCCATCCCCCGGGTACCCCCGAGCTGTGCTGGTGAGCGTTACTGCTGGTTACCGTTGACCACCGGATCCGGCAGGCCGACGTACACCGCCGGGGCCCGGTCGCCGACCACCGCGACGTCCAGGGTGCAGGCGTCCAGCCAGGCGTGCGTGACCTTGGCCTGGAGGCACAGCGTCTCGCCCCGCTTGCGAAGCTCCGGGTTGAGGTCGCCGGCGAAGAACGGTCTGGCCGGCTGGCCCGCGGTCACCGTGCTGCACGTGGCGAGCAGCGACCTGATCGGGGTGACCCGCCAGCTCTCCCCGAACTTCTGGTAGAGGTCGGTGAACGAGATCGGCAGCTTGAACTGGGTGCCGTCCCTGGCCTCCAGCCGCCAGGGATCGTTGTCGGGGTTGCCCAGCAGACCGACGACCTTGGTCGGCCAGGTGCCGGTGCCGACCTGCACGTCGAGATAGGTGCTGTTGACCGTCACCCGGAGCTGGTTGCCGGCACCGTCGGTGACGGTGTAGACGTTGCCGGTGTGCCAGACGTCCACCCCGGAGGCCAGGTGCATTGATCCGCCGGAGGGCAGTTGGGTCGCCCGTCCGTCGACCACCAGGGTCTTACCCTCGCACAGCGCCACCTTGGTGCTGCCCATCCGGGTTGCCACCGACTTGTTCACCGAGGCGTTCGGCCAGGACGGTGCCCCGGAATCCTTGCGGGTCTGCACCTCGAAGTCGCTGCCGACCTGTGCCTCCACGAAGTCACCCGAGGACTGGAAGTCGTACGCCGAGCCGGCGACGGTGGTCTCGTGGGTGTCACCGACCGCCCGGGCCGAACTACAGGCGACCGCGCCGCCGATCATGTTCTCCACGAAGATGAGAGCCGGCCCGGGTGACGTCGGAGCCGGGGTGGGATTGCCGAAGCTGAGGTTGTTGGTCTCGCCCGTGAATCCCTGCGCCGCACAGAGCGGAGCGGCCGTACCGCCGTAGTTGATCCTCGTCCGGACGTTCAGCGAGGCGCCCGCGTTGAAGTTGGCCTGACCGCCGCCGCCGTCACCGAAGATGCCGAACTCGGCCTTGCTCCAGCCGGCGGCGGCGTTCACCGCGTTCGAGCCGGCGGTGGCGTACGCCGTCAGGCCCACCAGCATGGTGACACTGTCCGCGCCCGCGGTGGCCGTACCGGACAGCTGGAGGTTGCCCAGGTTGCTGATCGGCTGGTTGGGCACCGCCACCGCGGTCGGACTGTTGCGGTAGCAGTAGATGTCCGGGTCCCCGGTGAAGGAGAACGAGTTCCAGCCACCCGGGCAGGCCGTGTTGTACGACAGCAGCCAGTACTGGATGAACGCCTGACCGCCGAAGCCGTTGTTGGCGTACACGAACTGCTCCCAGCCCTGGCACGCGGGGTTGGGGGACAGGGCGCAGGCCGTACTGGCGAAGAAGTTGGTGTTGAGCTGGAGCGAGTAGGCGTTGGCCACCGGCGCCCCCACGCCACCGACCGGCGAACTCTCGCTCGTCACGTTCACCAGGTTCTCGAACGAGCCCCACGCCTGGGAGATCGTGCCGCTCGGCGCCTGGGCGGAGATGTCGTTCCCGTTGCCCACCAGCAGCGGCCGGACCTGGTGCTTGGGGGTCATCGGGATCGCCGGTGCCGACGTACACGCGCTGGTCCGCCAGGTCAGGCGCGGGTAGGTGGCCGTGAAGCACCCTTTGGCCGACGGGTGCGGGGTTGCCACGATCTTCGAGTGCCAGCTTTTCAGACTCGCCGCCGAGGGCGCCGCGCTCTGCGCCGCGCTGGCGAGTCCGCCGACCGCCGCCACGACCGCCAGTACGGTGGCGCCGACCAAACCGAGTCGTGTTCTGCCCGTTCGGGCAAGCATCCTCATCGAGATTTCCCTTCGGAAAGCCGGCTGCGGGTAGCCGGACATCACAGAAGAGCGCCGAGGAACGCCGGTGATACAACCGGACCGGAATCCGTCGTGGCCTCGGTGTGCGCCATCTGAACTTCGCCACCAACCGCCCCATCCGGACCGGTGACGCCCGGCTCCCGTCTGGACCCGGCGGTGCCCGGTCCCATCCGGACCGGTGACGCCCGGCTCCGCTCGGATCGGCTATTCGAGGAACAGGAGGACAAGCTCCAGCAGCGAGCCCCCGACGAAGAGGAGCAGCGCGAAGACGCGGACCGGACGTACGGGCCTGGCGAGGAACCGGAGAAACCGAGCCGTCGCGCCGAGCAGCATCCCCTCCACCAGGCCGGGTTCGGCGAGGGGAACGGCGGCAAGCGTTACGACCACCAGGAACAGCAACAACCAGGCGACAGCTGCGAGCACGCGCACCACCAGGCCCTGGGCGGCCATCCCGCTCAGGTCGATGACATTGAAGACCGCGTAGAACGCGGAAGCGGCCAGCAGCATCGAGACAAAACCGAGCGTCAGACCCCGGTCCGCCGCATTGGCGGCCTTGCCGACCAGGTGCCGCTCGTCCTCGGCCAGTTCGCGGGACAGGAATTCGTCGATGCGACGTTCGACGAGCCGGGACGCCGCCCGGATCTTCTCCTGGCTCTGGTCATCACGCAGGTCACAGGTGTCCAGGACCTCATCCATCACCCGACGCCACAAGCTGGCGAATGCGTGCTCGTCCAACCCGGCCGGTGCGCCCTGCGGCGGTGTGCGAACGAGGCTGGAATGCGGCACCACACCGCCAACGGTCGCCACGGAGGTGTTCGCGATGAAGAAGCGATAAGCCTCGTAGCGTAGCTGCGCGATCCGCCTGACCGTCCGGTATTCCGATCGGCGCTTGGCGTACGCATCGGCGCGACTGCCCCAGCGCTCCAGTTTCACCGGATCGATGAGGTCGACGATCCCGCCCAGACCGGCCAGGAAGAGAACCAGCTTGGCTAGGATCTCAAACGGCCGCACCGAACCACCGTAACAAGGCCCACGGGACCCGCCCCCGCGCTGTGCTGGCGAAGAATCGCGTGGTCAGCCCGTGCACTCGATCGTGACGGTGACGTCGAACCCGCCGGGCCAGACGTGGCTGTCCACCACTGTGCACTCGTCGGCGGTGAAACCGGCCGCCTCGGCCTGCTGGAGCGCGTTACCCCAGGCGTAGTAGTACGCGAGGCCCTTGTCGCTGGAGCCCTCGCCGGTGAACCGCCGGGTCTCCATCGCGGCTGCGGCCGTCGCGCCCGTGAAGGTCAGCAGGACGGCCAGGGTGGCGCTACCGAGAGTACCGACAAGAATCCGTTTGGTCATCACCATAGGTTAGCGTCGATCGGGCACGAGCGCGCCAGGGAAGAACCCCGGCCCCGCCACGCCGTCGCGGGCAGCGTGGGAGACCGGGGTCGGATCAACGCCAGACGGTGTACTGGACGTGCTGGACATCCGGCTCGATGTAGTCCACGTCGTACAGCACAAAGAACCTGGCACCGTTGGGCACGTTCGTCGCGAGCACCGTGCGCTTGCTGGCGGGTACCGAACACGCCGTCACCGGATCGGTGTAGGTGGGGTCGGTGCCGTCGGTGGACAGCAACGCGACCAGGAAGGTCTGACAGTTGTCTCCAGGCACCAGGGAGTCCCGGATGTCGGAGACGGAGATCGTGGTGCAGCCCGAGCGTGGCACGGTGATGGTCTCCGAGGCAACCCGGCCCGCCTCGTAGAACTCGGAGTCCGGCTGAGCCGACGCACACCGGTTGCCGGGTCTGTCGCCGCCCGGAGGAGCGGCCGTGGCGGTGGTGGGAATGAGGGCCGTCAGGCCCGTCAGACCGGTGATGACAACCGCGCCGATGACTTGCTGAATCTGCTTCATGCACATGACTATGCGCTGCTCAACAGTCCTTTGACCGGTCCTGATGTCGACACCCGCCGGCCGCAACGAGCCGCCCCGGACAGACGTGTTACGTCTCTGGTGGAGCATCGACCGCGAGCCGTGCTCAGGCCGGTCGCGGCCCGACGGGACGCGCGGGCGTACGTTGCCAGCGTGACGAGCGACCCCAGGATGGCCGAACTGACCGGGCAGGTACGCCGGTTTGCCCAGGAGCGGGACTGGCAGCCGTTCCACACCCCGAAGAACCTCGCCATGGCGCTGGCCGGCGAGGTCGGTGAACTGCTGGCCGAGCTGCAGTGGCTGACCCCCGAGGAGTCGGCGGCGGTGATGGCTGATCCCGAGCACGGCGCGCGGATCCGAGCCGAGCTCGGTGACGTGATGATCTACCTGACCCGGCTTGCCGACGTACTCGGGATCGATCTCCTCGCCGCGGCCAGCGACAAACTGGCGGACTCGGCCCGCCGCTATCCCGTTGACCGGGCCCGCGGTTCGGCCGCCAAGGCGCCGAGGACCGTGCCGCCGCCGATCGTTCCGGCACCGATCGCTCCGTCGCCGACCATTCCAGCACGGCCCGCGGATCCGCCGGCGGGGTAGCGGCCCGGCTGGTGCGCTCAGTGATCCACTCGATACAGTGCTGACAACCAAGCGGTCCGACGGGCTTCCGGCATCCGGACATGCCCCCCATCCGCACGATCATTTCGTGCTGCCCGGGGGCACCTGTCGATGTCGGCGTTCCGCAAGTCTGCCCGCAACCTGTCGCAGCTCGGTCGGGACGGCACCCTCGCCGACCAGATCGCCGAGCACCTGTGGGCCCGGCGGCACGGCGTGAGTCCCGCCGAACGGCGTTCCTGGCAGCGCAGCCTGCCCGTACTGGCCCAGGATCTGATCGACGCCGGCCTCGGCGACGTCGAGGTGCTGGTGGAATACCAGCTCCCGCTGACCAGTCGCCGGATCGACGCGGTCATCGCCGGCACCGACCCGCGGACCGGTGACGACTCGTACCTGGTGGTCGAGCTGAAACAGTGGTCCTACGCCACCGCGTACGAGGACTCCGACACCCTGGTGGCGGTCGAACACGCCACCGGGCCCCGGCTGCATCCAGGCATCCAGGTCGCCGACTACTGCGGATATCTCGCAGACTTCCTCGGGATCCTCGAATCGGCCGGAAGCCATCGGAGCAGCCCGCTGCGTGGCGCCGCGTACCTGCACAACGCCGTCGACCGGGACGTGGCGGACCTGCTGGCCCGGCCGGTGACCGAACAGAGCCGGCTGTTCACCGGGCAGCGTCGCGGGCAGTGGCTCGACTACCTCCGTTCCCGGTTCGCGGTGGCGTCGGCCCCGGCCAACGCGCTGGCCGCCGACCGGTTCCTCAGCAGCGCGGTACGGCCCAGCCGGCAACTGCTGTCGGTCGCCGCGAGTGAACTGAAGGACCGGTCCCACTTCCGGCTGCTCGACGAGCAGCACGTGGCGTACGAGCTGGTGTTGCACGCGGTGGAGCGGGCCCGGACGGCCAACCACAAGCGGGCCGTGGTGGTGGCCGGCGGGCCCGGCAGTGGCAAGAGCGTCATCGCGCTGTCCGTGCTGGGCGAGCTGGCCCGGCGTAACCGCACGGTGCTGCACGCGACCGGCTCCCGGTCGTTCACCCAGACCCTGCGCCGGTACGCGGGCCGAGGCTCGACCAGACTGCAGGGGCTGTTCAAGTACTTCAACAGCTTCATGGACGCCGACACCAACGACATCGAGGTGCTGCTCTGCGACGAGGCGCACCGGATCCGCGAGACGTCGGTCAACCGGTACACCCGGAAGGCCCTCCGCGACCGGGCCCGGCCGCAGCTCGACGAGCTGATCTCGGTCGCCCGGGTGCCGGTGTTCCTGCTCGACGAGCACCAGGTCGTCCGGCCGGGAGAGCTGGGCAACGTCGAGGTCATCTCGGCGTACGCGGACAAGCTGGGCATCGAGGTCGAGGTCGTCTCGCTGCACGACCAGTTCCGGTGCGGCGGCAGCGAGGCGTACGAACAATGGGTCCTGGACCTGCTCGGCCTCGACGGCGGCGAGCCGGTCGCGTGGGCCGGGGACGGCCGGTTCGACCTGCGGCTGGCCGACTCGCCGGAGCAGCTCGAAAGCTTCCTACGCGGTCGGCAGCGTTCGGCGAGCGGGCCGGGCGATCCGGGGGAGAACGCGCGGATGTCCGCCGGCTACTGCTGGCCGTGGAGCGACCCCCGCCCCGACGGCACGCTGGTCCCGGACGTGGTGGTCGGCGACTGGGCCCGGCCGTGGAACGTCAAGAGCGACCGCAGCGTGGGCGACGCGCCGGGCAGCGCCTACTGGGCCACCGACCCGAACGGCTTCGGCCAGGTCGGCTGCGTCTACACCGCACAGGGCTTCGAGTACGACTGGTCCGGGGTCATCATCGGACCCGATCTGGTGGCCCGCGACGGGCGGCTGGTGACCCGGCGCGACGAGTCGAAGGACCCGGAGCTGCGCAGCCGTAAGCGGGTCAGCGACGACGAGGCCGACCGGCTGATCCGCAACACCTACAAGGTGCTGCTGACCCGTGGGATGCGCGGCACGGTCATCCACTCGACGGATCCGGAGACCCGGGACTTCCTCGCTGGCCTGGTCAGGCCGGTCCGCGCGGTGGAGATCCGGTACGAGGAGCCTGCGCAGGGCCGCGGTCGGGGATAGGCCCTGGCTCGCGCCGCGCCACCGTCTGGCAGTTGTCCCAGGACACCCGGGTCGCCCCGCACTGCATCTCAGTCGGCCGTTGGCCTGCTCGGCGCCCAAATAGCGCCCGCCGAGGTTTTGTGGCTGCCCCGGCGGCGGTCAGCCGCCGAGGCAGCCGTGGCCGCCGCTGCGGGCGACGCAGTGCGTCGGTGGCACCGGTCTGTCGTCCGTCGGGCCGATCAGGGGCGCGGTGGTCGAGCCCGCGATGAGCAGGACAACCGCGTAGATCAGCGCCGCGCCCGACAGGGACCAGGCGAAGTGCTGCGTCCAGTACCGGTCCCGGGCCAACCGGGCGAGCCCCACCCCGGCCAGCGGCAGCACGCCGTTCAACACCAGGGCCGTGATCAGGATGGCGTCGGTGGTGGCGCTGAACCGGTACGCGGAGGGATGGTTGTCCAGATAGGGTGACACGCGCCGGATCAGCCCCACGATGAGCAGGAACGGTACGCCGTAGAGCCAAAGGCAGAACCCGATGCCGAAGCCGACGCGCCTCATCGGGCCGCCAGCCGGGCCGCCACGACCGCGACCACCAGGGCGACGCCGCTGAGCGCCGACAGGCTGCCGATGAAGAAGGCCGAGGGTACGCGCCGTGCGAGCAGCCCGCTGACGATCAGCGTGACGACCAGCAGGCCCAGGGAGACCGGTACGCCCGCGACCACCATGACCATCAGCAGCAGGCGGAACTCCTCCTGGCCGGTCAGGCAACTGAACATCGCCGAGCAGTCCCGCCGGGGTTCCGCCGGTATCCCGGCATCGCCGGCGACGACCGCCACGGACAGGGTGACGTACCAGCCCAGCGCCACCAGATAGCTCAACCCGAACGGCGCGCTGCGCGGCGCCTCCCCGTCTCCCACGCTGGAAATCTCTCACACCCGCGCAACCGGAGCCGGTGCCCTGTCCACACGGTATCGAGGAGCCGATGGCGCAGCGGCGGGGTCTTGTCGGATATCGGACGTATCGATGGCGGTGTCCCTCACAATCGACCCGCGCGCCGCATCTGCGCAAGTCAACGGTGGTCCAGGTCGTCAATGGGACGAACGAGTCGAATCCACTGTAGATACTCCTGACCGACCGGACCTGTCCCGTTCTTCGCAACGCAAGTACCGTTCGGGGCCGCGAACAGTTGGGCACCTGGGAGAGCGGTCAGGAATGCGTGAGGATTCGCCGCGCTGGGAGCAGCTCAATCCCAGCGCGTTCGAAAAGGAAAAGGACGGCCTGCGCGAGCTGGCGTCGTACCTGCCGGACGGCGAGCCGTACCACGTCTGGGCGAACGTCGAGTTCGTCGCCGACGACGGGTCGATCAACGAGGTCGACGCACTCGTGCTCACCCCCAGCGGGCTCTACCTGCTGGAGCTGAAGCACTGGCACGGCGACATCGGCGGCAACGGCACGCACTGGGTCCGGCGCACCGGGCCGACCAGGCGACCGTTCGTCACGGACAACCCGCTACTGCTGGCCAACCGCAAGGCCAAGCGGCTGCGCGGCCTGCTCAAACGGTACGCCCGCTCCGGCACCCCCATCCCATACGTCCACGCCGCGATCTTTCTGCACGCACCCGGTACCCGGTCCACGCTGGACGATATCGGCCGGCAGCACGTCTACGGCCCCGACGGGCGTACCACCGCCACCAACCTGGCAAGCCTGAAGGAACTGCTCACCGACCGTCCCGACAACCCGCGCAACCGGGTCGATGCCGTCCGGGCCCGGCAGATCGTCGAACTCGTACGCGGCGCGAATCTCCGCCCGTCCGTGGCGGACCGCCGGATCAACCAGCTCGTGCTGCACCAGCGGCCGTTCGCCGAAGGGCTGGGCTGGCAGGATTTCCTCGCCGACCACACCATGGAGACCGGCCTGCTGCGCCGGATCCGCTTCTACCTGGCCAGTCGGGCCGCCGAGGAGGACGTACCGGCGATCAAACGTGCGGCGGAGCGCGAGTTCCGGCTGCTGCAGGGCATCCACCACCCGGGCATCGCCCGGGCGCTCGACCTGGTCGACCACCCGTGGGGGCCGGCGGTCGTCTTCGACCACCACCCCGACTGGGTACGCCTGGACCAGTGGCTCGCCGAACGCGACGGCAAGCTCCAGCTCGCCCAGCGGCTGCAACTGGTGCAGGACCTCGCCGAGATCGTCGACTACGCGCACTCCCGCAGGCTGTCGCACCGGGCCCTGCACCCCCGGGCCATCTTCGTCACCGACCCGGAGAAGCCCCGCCCGTCCCTGGTGGTGACCGACTGGCAGACCGGCGGCCGGCTGGCCAGCACCCGGATCACCCGCACCGGCGCGGCCACCGACCCGGCCAGCCTGGAACTGTTCTTCGACGACAGCGTCCGCCGCTACCAGGCGCCCGAGGCGGCCACCCTGGACGACCTGCCCGGCCCGCAACTCGACGTGTTCTCGCTCGGCGCGCTCGCGTACCGGATCTTCACCGGTGCCGAACCGGCCGCGACCGCCGAGGAGCTGGTGGCGGCCGTCGCCGACGGCGGCGGTCTGCACCTGGACGCGGTGGCCGACGGCATGCCGGACGCGCTCATCAACGCCGTCTACGACGCCACCCGGGGCAACCCGGCGGACCGCACGGGTCGGGTCACCGAGTTCCGCACCTGGCTGGAGCTGGCCTGGGACGAGCTGACAGCCCCCGAGCCGGACCCGGTGCTCGATCCGCTGCAGGCGCACCGCGGCGACGTGCTGGACAACGGCCTGACCGTGCTCACCCGGCTCGGCACCGGCGCCACCGCGACCGCCCTGCTGGTCCGGCAGGACACCCCGGAGGGCAGCCGCGAACTGGTGCTCAAGGTGGCCCGTGACGAGCAGTTCGCCGACCGGTTCGCCGCCGAGGCCGCGGCCGTGGCCAAGCTGCGCGACTCCCGGGTGGCCGCCCTGGTGGAAGAGGGCACGATCAAGGTCGGCCAGCGCACCGCGCTGCTGCTGGAGAGCGCCGGTACGCAGACCCTCGCCGAGGACCTGCGCGGCGGCCGGCTCGGCCTGGAGATGCTCGAACGGTACGGCCGGGACCTGCTGGAGATCGTCGCGTTCCTGGACGGCCAGGGCGTGTGGCATCGGGACATCAAGCCGGCCAACCTGGCGGCCCGGCCCCGGCCCAAGGACAAACAGCCGCACCTGTGCATCTTCGACTTCTCCCTGGCCGCCGTGCCGGCCACCGAGCTGACCGCCGGCACCGTCGCCTACCTCGACCCGTTCCTCGGGCCGCCGCGCCGGATGCGCTACGACGCCGCCGCCGAACGGTTCGCCGCCGCCGTCACCCTGTACGAGATGGCCACCGGCACCCTGCCCCGGTGGGCCGGTGGCGCCAACCCGGCGGTGGTCACCGACGAGGTGACCCTCGACCCGGCCGTGTTCGACCAGTCGGTCGCCGACCGGCTCGTCGGGCTCTTCCGCAAGGCCCTCGCCCGGGACGCCGCCGCCCGCTACGACACCGTCGACGACATGCTCGACGCCTGGCGGGCCATCTTCCGGGAGATCCCCGAACCGCCGGCCGTCACCGACCACACCGGCGCCGAGGTGCCGCTGACCCGCACCTCCCCGCTGGAGGTGGCCGGGCTCACCGCGCGGGCCCGCTCGGCGCTGGACCGGCTCGGCATCCTCACCGTCGGCGAGCTGCTCGACGCCGAACCGTCGGCCCTGACCCGCGCGAAGGGCGTGCCCGACGCCACCCGCAAGGAAATTCTGGCCCGCACCCGGGTGCTGCGGGACCAGCTCACCGCCGACGGTGGCTTCCAGCCGCCGGCGGACGCCCCCGACCGCCCGCTCGCGCAGGGCGTCGAGGCGCTGTGCGCGAGCCTGCTGCCGGCACCCGGCGGCCGGACCGGCTGGCAGCGCGACGCCCTGCGGATCCTGCTCGGCCAGGGCGCCACCGAGGACGGCCGGTTCCTGCGCTGGCCGTCCCAGGGCGACGCGGCGAAGGCGGTCGGCAAGCTGCAACCGCAGTTGTCCGCGCTGCTGCGCCGTTTCGTCAAGGACTGGGCCGGCAATCTCGCGCTGCTGCTGGTCCGCGACGAGATCGTCGCGCTGCTGGACGCCCGGGGCGGGGTGATGTCCGCCGAGGAGATCGCCGAGGCGCTGATCGCGGCACGCGGCTCCTACTCCGCCGAACCGAGACGTACCGCCCAGGCCATCGGCCTGGTCCGGGCCGCCGTCGAGACCGAGCTGGCTCGCGGTGGCGACGCCCGGGTCGCCATCCACCGGTTCCGGACCTCCGACGCCGTCCTGGTCGGCCGGGAACCCGACGACCCGACCACCGAGACCACCGCCGCAGCGCTGCTGGAGTACGTGGTCCAGCTCGGCCGGCACGCGGTCACGCTCGCCGCCGCCGACCCGCTGCCCACCCGGCAACGCGCCGTCGAGGAACTGCGGGCCGTCGCCGACCCGCCGGCCGGGATGCCCGCGCCGACCGACCTGCGGCTGCTGCAGCTCGCCGCCGCCGGCAGCAACGGCGAGGTCGACGTCAACCCCCAGGGCCAGCTCTACCCCGCCGGGATGCCCGCCGAGCGCGCGCTGCGACTCGCGGTGGGCGCGCTGCTCGGCCAGAAGAATCTCGACCCCGACGCGGTACGCACCAGAGTCCGCACCCGGTTTCCCCGAGCGCTGCCACTGCCGCCCCGGCCCGCGCTGGACGGACTGCTCCGCGAGGTGTCGCTGACCTGGGATCCGGCGGCCGGCCGGTACGCCCCACCCGGGCTCAGCTCGTCGGTCACCGGCACCCGGCTGGCCAGCACCGCAGGCCCGATCCTCGGCCCGGACGCCGCCGCCGAGACCCAGTCCCGGCTGGCCGGCGCGCTCGACCGCCGGGCGTTCCTGGTGCTGCTCGCACCCATTCGCCGGCTCGGCGCGGCCCGGCGGGCCCTGCTGTCGAGGTTCGACCTCGCCGAGGTGGACGTCACCGCGATCCTGCTGGATCGGCTGCGCTCGCAGGGCTTCCCGTGGGAGGCCATCGTGGCCGCCGACAACGGCCAGGCCGCCGACGCCGACTTCCGCAGCCTGGTCGAGTTGGTGCGGCACGACGTCGTACCGGCGGTCCGGGACGCCATCGCGACGGCGGACCGGCCGGTGCTGCTCACCGAGGCCGCGCCGTTGGCCCGGTACGGGCAGCTCACCCTCATCCAGGAACTGGCCGACCCCACCCGACCCCGACCGGCGGCCCGGCTGCTGCTGGTGCCGGCCCGACGAGAGACGCCCGCCATGCTCGACCACGTCCAACTCCCGCTCACCTCGCCGGCCGGCCAGTCGATGTGGCTGCCCGACGAGTGGATCACCCCCGCCCTGGCATCGGCGCCGTCGCCGACTTCTGCCTCGGCTTCGGAAAGGAAAGCTCCCCGATGATCCCGCTCAAGGCGCTGCAGGCCCAGGTGACGATGCTCGTCGACGACCTGCGGGACCGGGTCGGCCAGGACTCGGAGTTGCGCTCAGGGCTGGAGAAGGAACACGGCCAGGCCACCTCCGCCAGCCGTACCGCGGCGACCTTCGAAACCTGGCTGGAGGACGTTCTCGACCAGGCCGCCGTCGCCTGGGTGCTCGGCTGCGTCTTCGTCCGCTTCTGCGAGGACAACTCGCTGGTCGAACCGCTCTGGATCGGTGGCCCCGAACCGGCCGCGCCGGTCGGACGGGCCATGGAACACCGGCAGCAGTTCCTGATCGACAACCCACGAGAGAATGACCGGGAGTGGCTGCGGGAGGCGTTCGGTTACCTGCGCGGGTTGCGGGCCACCGGGAAGATCTTCGACGAGCACAACCCGATCTGGCGGTTCGGCATCAGTGGCGAGGCTGCCGAGAAGCTCTCCGAGTTCTTCCGGCGCGGACCCGGGTACGTGTCACTCCGCAAGGACGACCTGGACACCCGGTTCCTCGGGGACATCTACCAGGACCTGTCCACGCACGCCAAGAAGACGTACGCGCTGCTCCAGACGCCCGAGTTCGTCGAGGAGTTCATCCTGGACCGGACGTTCAAGCCTGCCGTGGACGAGTTCGGGCTGGCTGAAACCAAGGTGATCGACCCAACCTGTGGGTCGGGGCACTTCCTGCTTGGTGCGTTCGACCGGCTGGTGAGGCTGTGGCGGACCCGGGAGCCGATGGGCGATCCACGGGTGCTGGTCGAACGGGCCCTCGGCCAGGTGACCGGAGTGGACATCAACCCGTTCGCCGTGGCGATCGCCCGGTTCCGGCTGCTCATCGCGGCCATGAAGGAATGCGGGCTGACGTCACTGGAACGCACTCCGTCCTGGCCAGTCCGGGTGGCTACCGGCGACTCCCTACTGCACTGGGGTCGGAAGTCTCGGCATCAAGGTGACCTGCTGGCTGAGCAGGAGGGCCGGGACGCCTTCGCTTACGTTACTGAGGACGCCGACGTGCTGGTCGACTACCTGCGCGAAGGCCAGTACACGGTGGTGGTCGGCAACCCGCCCTACATCACCGTCAAGGACAAGGCGCTGAATGAGCGCTACCGCGAGGAGTACTCCACCGTCTGCCACCGGCAGTACGCGCTGACGGTGCCGTTCGCCAAACGCCTCTTCGACCTGGCCAAGGGGTCCAACGAGCACGGCGAGGGCGCCGGGCACGTCGGGCAGATCACCGGCAACGCCTTCATGAAGCGCGAGTTCGGCAAGAAGCTCATCGAGGACTACTTCGCGCACAAGGTTGAGCTGACCGAGGTCATCGACACCTCCGGCGCCTACATCCCCGGCCACGGAACCCCCACTGTCATCCTCATCGGCCGCGCCAACCCCCGCCGCCGCTCCGAGAAGATCCGTGCAGTCCTCGGCGTCCGCGGCGAACCCGCCGAACCCAAGAATCCGGCCCAAGGCACGGTCTGGCTGAGTCTTGTGACGCTGGTCGACCAGCCCGGCGCAGTATCAGACTGGGTGGTCGTCAAGGACATCCCGCGCACGGACATCGCAGTTCATCCCTGGAGCCTGTCGGCTGGCAGTGCCTCGCCCATCGTGGACGCCATGGCGTCCACAGGTTCGATCCTCAACGCTGTTACCGACCATATCGGCTACACCGGCCAGACCAACGCCGATGCCGCGATGTTGGCATCTCGGCGGGAGATGTGTCGGGCGAAAGTTGAAAGCAGCGCCTACCGCCAGTTCGTAACCGGCGAGGAGATCCGGGACTTCGTCTTGACGGAGGGGGATCAGGCGATTTTCCTCTACGACGACCGGCACCTGCTCGATATCTGTGGCTTCCCGGGCATCTTCAAGCGACTTTGGCCATTCCGCACCTCGCTCTGGTCTCGTCGGACTTTCGCCAAGCTGTCCTATCGGGAAGATGGCCGGAGTTGGTGGGAGTGGCATCAAGTTGCTTTACGTCGGCTGCGAACGCCCATGTCCATCTCCTTTGCATTCGTTGCTACGCATAACCATTTTGTCCTCGACCGGGGCGGGAAGGTGTTCAACAGGCACGCGCCGGTGATCAAGCTGCCGGAGGAGGCGACGGAGGACGATCACCTGCGACTGCTCGGATTGCTTAACAGCTCGACCACCTGCTTCTGGCTCAAGCAGGTCAGCCACAACAAAGGCAGCCAAGGAGTTAACGAAGGCTTCAAATCCCAGGAGTGGGAACGGTTCTACGAGTTCACCGGTACCAAGTTGCAGGAGTTTCCTCTGCCCGAGGCGTACCCGGTGGAACGGGCGCGACTGCTCGATTCGCTGGCGCAGCGGCTTGCGCCCTTGACCCCGGTGGCGGTCGCGGAGTCTGGGGTGCCGACCCGGGAGCGGCTGCGGGCGGCACGGGCCGAGTACGAGTCGGTTCGGGCGCAGATGATCGCGGCGCAGGAGGAGCTGGACTGGGAGGTCTACCGGCTCTATGGGCTGCTCGACGAGGACCTGACGACGACCGAGCCGCCCGAACTGAAGCTGGGGGAGCGGGCGTTCGAGATCGTGCTGGCTCGGAAGATGGCGGCCGGCGAGGTCGAGACGCAGTGGTTCGTGCGGCACGGGTCGACGCCGATCACAGAGCTGCCGGCGCACTGGCCGGCGGAGTATCGGCGGCTGGTGGAGCGGCGGATCGAGATCATCGAGTCGGACCGAGACATCGGGCTGATTGAGCGGCCGGAGTGCAAGCGGCGGTGGGCCACCGAGGGCTGGGACGCCATGCAGGTTAAGGCGTTGCGGGACTGGTTGCTCGACCGGCTGGAGGCGCCGGAGCTGTGGGGCGACCGTCCTGTGCCGCAGTCGGTGGCGCAGTTGGCCGACCGGGTGCGACACAACGAGGACTTCCGGGTCGTGCTGGAGTTGTGGGCCGGGCGGGACGACTACGACCTGACCAAGACGCTGAGCAAGCTCGTCGCGGATGAACACGTGCCGTATCTGCCGGTGTACCGCTACAAGCCGTCGGGGCTGCGCAAGCGGGCGCAATGGGAGCGGATCTGGGAGCTGCAACGGCTGGAGGACAAGGGGGAGGAGGGCATCCAGATCCCGGTCCCGCCGAAGTACACGTCAGCAGACTTCCTCAAACCGTCCTACTGGCGGGCGCGCGGCAAGCTCGACGTGCCGAAGGAGCGGTTCATCTCCTACCCGAAGGCCGGCCGGGACGGTGACGGCACCGACCTGCTGGGCTGGGCCGGCTGGGACCATCTTCAGCAGGCCCAGGCGCTCGCCACCGTCTACCTCGACCGGAAGACCCAGGCGGCCTGGCCCGCGGAACGCCTACTGCCGCTGCTCGCCGGCATCGCGGAACTGGAACCCTGGCTCCACCAGTGGTACGCCGACGAACGCCCCGGCTTTCCTGGCTCACCCGCCCAATTCTTCACCCACCTCCTCGACGCCGAGTTCACCTACCTCGGTGTCGAGCGGCCAAGGGCGAAGGTTGCAAACGTCTAGACGAAAGGCTGCCCTGTTATGTAATAGAAAAATTGGCCACCTGTCTGTGGGTGTCCGAGTATCAATCAGTAGCCCAGTCCAGCGCCTCCTGCGAAGGAGCACCTTTGCGTTTCCAGACTAGCGATCCCGATATCGCGACAATATTTCGCCGGATTCAGCGGGAAACAATCGATCTTCAACCGGATTTCCAGAGGGGCGAGGTATGGTCCACGCCCAAGAAGCAGCGCTTGATAGATACTATTCTCCGTAAGTGGCATGTTCCTCCAATCCATCTGGTGGCTAAAGGTGGAGGCAAGTTCGACGTACTGGATGGCCAACAGCGTTTGACGGCTATCCGTGACTTCATCCAAGGTAGCTATCCAGTTGATGGCGTCATAGAGCCCAAAAGCTCTGAACTAGGGTTGCTCGATGGTCTGCGCTTTGGCCAGTTGCCGATCGATGTGCGGGACGAATTCGAGGCGTTCCCAATTCGCGTATTCGAACTGCATGACTTCGCCCCGGATGAGCCTCATGAACTGTTCTTTCGGTTGAATCAGCCGGTGGTCTTGACGGAGGCAGAGAAGAGAAATGCGTTCATCGGTCCGGCTCGGAACCAGGTGAAGACCTTAGTGGAATGGGCCGAGAAAGCGGGAATGACACAGGACAGGGTCGGCTTCTCTGGTGCCCGAATGGCATATGATGACTTGCTGTCGCGCTTCTTGCTTACCCTTGAGCAAGCTACTCTAGCTGAAAAAATAACTTCGCTAAAGGTTACGACTCGCTACAGGCAAACAGATCCCTTCAGTGATGAAGTTATTTTAAGGGCGGAGGAGTCTCTTAAGTTTCTTTTGGCAATGCCTCTGATGGAAAGTGGGCAGAGGGTCAAGCCTAACAAGGCAACGGTCCATACCTGGCTATGCATGGCAGCCAAGCTGCATAAGGAGAATCTGCTCGGTGTTCTTGGGCGAGAACTCCAGGGAACAATTACGGCAATTGAGGAATGGCGCTTCGCCCGAACGTCTGACCTGCTCAACGCGGGGCTCGAGGCGCCTATCATAGTATTCCATGATCGTGCTACATCCCGGGTGTCGGATGTGTCTTCTGTCCTGCTTAGAGACCTTACCGCTTGGATGGTTTTCTATGCCTATGCAAATCCGAAGCCCTTGCCAAAATTTCTCGAACCCATTATGGATGTCTGGACGGATATATCGCTGGTCCGAGTCCCGGAAAAGGTACTCACCAACTTTACTGCTAGTCGGGCATGGGGTGGCGACGGATGGCTATGAGGTTTGCGGAGAGGCAGGCAAGGCTGGCTCGTCTTGGACGGCAATCGTATACCACCCGGCTCACGACCGCTCGGCTTATCACGATAGCTGACGCTCAGATAAGTCTGGTGTTTTCGCCGGGCCTGACGATCGTTTCCGGGGGGAATGGGGCAGGAAAATCCACTCTCCTCGGAGCGCTCTATCGATGCCTTGCTCCTGAGCCTGAGGATCTACATCGAAGTATCCCAGATCCGCCACCCTGGCTGGGCTCATTGGAGTTGGATCTCGTCCACAATGGTATCGAACATACCGCTCGTTACGATTGCCAGACCAAAGCCGGACGTGCTCTTCCTGTCTCGGACGTGTTCTACGTGAATCCAGCCGCCGAGACTGAAGAAATCCTGCGTCAGGTTCGCCTGGACTCTAACCCGTACGATCTCCTTGAGGGGATCGATCCGGCGCCTTTCCGTAGAAGCGAACTAGAAAATCTTTCCTACATTTTACGTCGAAACTACTCAGATGCTTCCGTCTATGAAATAACCGCTTTCAGTTCAGATGACATTGCTATTCCTTTCTCCGAGTTGGTTTCGATGGAGTGCAAGTATTCTCTATCAAATATGGGGAGAGGTGAGCTGGTAGCGGCCTACCTCATTTGGAAACTGTCGGCCATTCCGGCGGGATCTATCGTGCTTCTGGAGGAGCCAGAGAGCCATCTGGCAATCTTTTCTCAGACACATTTGGCCGACGTGATAATCGCGGCCGCGACAGAACAAGATCTCTGCATCGTCGTATCCACCCACTCGCCCGGGTTCTTTGAGCGACTGCCGTCCCAGAACATTGTACTTGTATCGTCTCTACCGCGTCCTTCCATACGGTGTGAACTGTCTACCCTTGAGGTGGCGTACCATCTCGGGTCCCGGCCAGGAGTATCAACGATCGCCCTAGTCGAGGATCGTGCCGCGGCAGCTGTCTTGTCGGCGCTGGTGGGAGCGACCGAACCGGAACTCCTGCACAATCTTGATATTCGTCCTGTTGCTAACGGTGAATCAGGACTCCGTCGAGCGCTACAAGAACTCAACGCGGCCACCGCGAGCCGGTTTAGGATTCTTGGCGTGTACGACGGGGATCAAAAGCCCAAGAGCCAGCCATGGTCCGAGAATGTTGCGTACTTGATGGGATCCGGGGCGCCAGAGGATGTTCTTCGAGAAGTCTTCATGGAATGGCGTTCTGGAGCCTACTCGAGCTTTGAGCCTGGAAATCTCGGCGGCGCAGAACGTCTTAAGCTTATTATGGAGCGGCTAGATGGGTGGGATTTGCATGATTGGATCGTGGAACTTGCTCGCGAAGTGGGGGGTCTGGATGAAGTTGCTAGGATGGGAATTCAGCTAATGCTGTTAAGCGATGTATTGCGGGCGGACATTTTAGAGATAGCTGAGTGGTTGCGGAAGAACATCATCAAAGGAGTTTGAAATTTGCTCGGAGACGCCTCGTGTGGCGGTTGACTGAGAGGTCTTCATATCATAGGGAATGCCTACATCGGCAGTCTCATGGTTTCTTGTAGCCGTCATCGCGCGAGCGCTGGGACTGCCTTGTTTGACCCGGCTAGAGCAGGAGTAGCTGCAGGAACGTAGTCGAGGAATCGGGTCCAAGCGTACGGGGGGAAGGTGAGGGCGGGGCCGGCGGGGTCCTTGGAGTCGCGGACGGCGACGATGGCGATCAGGTTGGTGGCGACCTCGACGCAGTTGCCGCCGTTGTCGCCGCTGCGGGTGCTCTTGCGCCAACGGGCGCCGCTCAGGTCAGTCATGCCGGGCCTCCCCGAGGATCTGCTTGATCATGTCCTTCGATTGTGCCTCATCTAGGGCCAGTGCATCGAGGCCCGTCCAGACTCGGCGATATGCGGTGACCTCGTCCGGCTTGTCGAGGTAGAGCGCGCCGGTCAGTGATTCGCTGTAGACCACGGACGGTTCGGGAGCGGCTCGGCCCGCCTTCGTCGCGGGAAAGTCGAGGATGACGAAAGAGCCCGCCACCGCCCCCGGGTGCGGACCGGCCGTGAGCGGCACGACCCGGATGGACACGTTGGGCAGCTCAGTCGCATCCAACAGTCGGTCGAGCTGGCCGACCATGACCGTGGGGTTGACCACCGTACGGCGCAGCACCGCCTCGGACAGCACGGCGTTGAGCTGTGGCGGCTTGGGTAGCCGGCGGGTGAGTAACGCTTGCCGCTGCAATCGCACCTCGACGATTCGCTCCCGCTCATCCGGACTCATCGGACTACGGCGAAGCAGGCCCAGCGCGTACTCGCGGGTTTGTAGCAGCCCAGGGATCAGCGCTTCCTCGTATTCGCGGAGGTGGGCGGCGGCGGACTCCAGGCCGACGTACAGCTCGAACCAGCTTGGGACGGCGTCGCCGTAGGCGTGCCACCAGCCCTTCGACTTGGTCTCGGCGGCCAAGCCGCGCATTGCCTCGGTCATCTCCGGGGACACGTCGTACAGCTCGCACATGGCCTTGACGTCCAGCACCCGCACCGGCCCCTGCCCGCATTCGAGCCGCCAGATCTTCTGCCGGCTGTATTCGAGCGCTTCGGCGGCGGCGTCGAGCGTGACGCCGGCCTCGGTGCGGAACTGTCGGAGCAGCCGGCCGAGCTGCCGGCGTGGCACGGTCGAACCGATGTCCTCGGACATGTGCAGCCTCTCCGTTGCGTGATGGAACCACTACAAGCGGTGCTAGGCAACATCTACGGATTCCGGTAAAGAAAGTCAATACACGCCACGCCATTTCTCGCTTGGAACGTTGCATTTGAGTAGCCGAGCGTCACAGGATGGCTACCGCAGATGCGTCGCGATGGCAGCGGGAGCTGGGGCGGAGGGGCGATGGCCAAGCGGTGGAAGTGGTTCCTGCGGCCGGGGGGAGGCCGTGGTCGACGTGGTCGACCGACCTTCGGGCACCGAGCGCGCAGCGCGGTCCGGCAGTCAGCCGGTCAAGAGCAGCCCTGATGCCGTACCGCCAAGGAGGGCTGCGGTGGCAGGGCGGGGTGGGTCCGTCCGGGCGAGGGGATCGGATGGGCCCACCCCTTCCACTGAGGAGAAGCGGCGGTGACGGACCGGTGGGCCGGCGACAACGGATACCCCCGGTTGTCGCCGGAGCGGATCCGGCAGTGGGAGTTTCCGCGTACCCGCTGGGGGTGTCGGGGCCTGGATCCGGCGGCGGTGGTGGCGTTCCTGGACCGGGTGGCCGACGAGGTGGCCGCGCTGCACGCGGCCCTGGCCGCCGCCCAGTGGCAGGCGGCGCGGCCCAACGCCGGTCCACGCTCGTGGCCGGACCGGCAGACGGTTACTCGGGTGGTTGGCCGGGCTCGGCCGCCATCGAACCAGCGGCCGATCGGGAGGCACCGCCGATGAGCGACCGGTACGTGATCCACCTGCCGGTGGTGGCCGGCGACGTGGAGACCGCACGGCGGTTGGCCCGGGTGGTGGCCCGGTGGACGGCGATCCTGCCCCAGACCGACCCGGGGGAGACCACCGTGTCCGAGGAGGACAACCTGGGCGTACGCCATCGGGTCTTCTGTGACGCCCGGATGCCCGGCGGCCGGCGCTGCGTGCTGCCGGCCGACCACGACGGCGACTGCGCTCGACGACTGGTAGCGCCGCGCCGTGGCTGACCCGCAGATCGAGCTCGTGGTGCGGCTACTGCACACCGACCTGATCAAGATGGCGATCAACGACCGTGACCTTCGGGAGGTGTGGCCGCCCATCGGTCGCGGGGTAACCCAGACCAAGAAGGACCATTACTGCAACCTCATCCTCAACCTGCAGAAGGTCGCCTACGAGGCGGGCACCATCGAACTCGCCGAGCTGCGTGGCGCGCTCGGCTACCTGATGACCAGCCGGGACATGTACCTGTTCTGGCGGAAGGCGCGAGCGGCGCGGGGCGCGGTGACGGCCGGCGACCTGGCCGAGGACTTCTTCATCACCATGGTTGATCGCGCCTTCGTCGCGGCCGACCCGCCACGCCGGACGCGCCTGCCAACCGTGCTCTGGGAGGCCGTCTCGAACTGGGCGAAAGAGCGTGGATCGCCACACCGGCGCGTGTGATCGGGTGGACTTGGTGCGCCTGGCCCGCCAGATACCCCGCTGAACGGTCCCAGCCGATCATCCCCGCGTCTCGTCAGGGATGGCCTCAAAGTGGTACCCAGGGATGGCGTGGCGAGTAAGGCTGAACATATGCAGGGACACCTTCGGGCTGACAGCTCTCCGGATATGCATGCAGCCCTTCGGGGTCATTCCCGCTGGTCGGGGTTGGTTGGGAATCTCAAGGCGATCGCGGAGGTCCACGGCGGAGCGGCTTCAGTGAGAGCGAACGGTTATGGCCAGGTCTACGACGGGGCGAGGGGCGCGATGGTCATCGACGTGGTGATGTCCCGCCAGCGCAGCTATGAGAAGCGCATCGTTCCCGCTGTTCGGCCGTTCAGGGAGCAAGGGCTCAAGCTTCGGCAGCTCGTCGACTCACCTCCTGGTCGAGCCCTCCTCGGCTTGAGAGCTGAGGAGCAAGAGACGATGGTCGCAGTCGCGGACAACCTTCTGGCGTTTGCAAGGGATGAAGGTATCGACAACGAAGACGAGGCATGTCGGGTGTGGGCTGAACGCACCGCAGGGATTAGCCATGCCTTCCGATGCGAGGAACGGGTAGGGGCGGTAAAAGGCATCGGACTAGCCTTGTTCTGCTACCTCCGCATGCGATGCGGCGGAGACAGCGTGAAGCCGGACGGACGCGTGCGCGAGTCGTTGCGTCGATTGGGCTTTCCTTGTCCGAACGACCCGCACGTCTGTCTCGCTGTCGCCCAAGGGGCTGCACTGGAGTTGGGTACGACCGAGTTGTGGCTTGACCAGTTGCTGTGGTGGGCGTAGCGGAGACATGAACCGCTCTCAGTGGTGCTACGGATCGGCCGATCGGGCGGGCTGATCAACCCATTTGGGCCGCGCGTACTGGAGGCTTCGAGTCCGATAGCAGACTGATGAACGTCGGGCCGTCACGCATCATCAACAAATGAAGCGACCTCTCACCGTTTTAGCCACCTTGTTCGCTGTATCCGCCGTTGCGGGGTGCAGTGACGATGCCTCCCCAGCGGCCGGTGGTTCGTCGCCGTCCGCAGAGGCCACTTCGGCTAGCACTGCGCTTTCTCCCTCCGCGAGCCGGTCCATTGCCCCCTCGTCGACCACCAGCCCGACTCCATCGGAGCCGGGCCAGCCAAAGCTGGGTCAGAAGCAGGCAACAGAGTTGGGTGACGTCACTGTCTACAGCGTCGACTTCCCAGTGCGGGCGCAGGACCGGGTGGCCAACGACATCCACACGAAGGGGATGCGGTTTGCTGTGGTGGACATCAAGGTCTGCTCGAACGGTGCTGTGAACGCCGACGGCTATGGGTTTGACGTCAGCGACTTCGAGGTCGTTGACAAGCAATCCCGCGCCTACTCCTTTTGGAACAAGCAGGTCGGTGCGCGATTGCCGAATCTGACCGACGTCGTCAGCGCCATAGACACCCCTCGGAAAGGGGCCTGCAAGCGAGGCTGGCTGACGTTCGAGCTTCCTCCGACGGCACGCACCAGTTCGATCGAATACTCGCCGTACGACGGCACACCGCTGGTCTGGACCGTTCGGTAGGACGAGCATTCGTCGCAGCCTGGACCAGAAGCGGTAACTTTCGCCGGATGACCCCATCCGCTGGCGATCAGTGGGATGGAAGGCCGTCCAGTCGCAGAAGGCGGAGACGGGCGCGACCCAGACACTCAGGGTCGGCTGATCATTCCCGTACCGCCGGACCGGCTCTGTTCTCCAGTCGAGCCGCGATCGTGCGCCGAAGCGCCGCCGCCCGGAGGTCATCGAAGCGGGCCAGTAGGTTCTCGGCCTCTTGCCAGTGCCGATGGGCCTCGGGGGGGGGGGGCGCCCCGACCCCCGCCCCCCCGGAATGGTTGGGGGTCTCTTTCCCCCTCCCCTCACCCCTCCCCCTTCTGTTGGGTGTCGT